>JAMONK010000089.1 GCA_027065835.1 Thermococcus sp.
TCACCAGCCCGATTCCTTCTCCCTTGAGCTCGTCCTCTTTCCCGGTCTCCAAGTTGTTCGTTATTATATCAACCTCATGCCCTCTTCTGCTGAGGTGAATCGCAAGGTCGTGCATGTGAACTGCAACGCCACCGACCTTGGGGTAGTACCAGTCCGACACTAACGCGATCTTAAGGCTCTCCATACTTCCCTTCCTCCGGATGTGAGGAGCACTATTATCCCTGGTACACTGCCGAGCACATAGGAGATAAACCTTTCGAGTACAACCACCGAGACGGCTATTGTGGGGGAGAGTCCCACATACGTGAAGGCCCCTACAAGACCTCCCTCAACAACTCCGATTCCACCCGGGGTAAAGGCCGCAATCCCAAGGATCAGATTGACAACGGAGATGAACACGATGACCACGAGGGAGATGTGAAGGCCAAAAGCAAGGGTTATGAGCTTCAATCGAGTGACGTCGAGAATCCAGACCGCCGAGCTCATGGCTATCCCTATGAGGTTGACGCTGTGGGCGTTTCTGAGGGCCAGTATGCGCGCTCTGTCCTCCTCCGACACCTTGACCCTGAAAATCCTCAGGGTAACCTCTATGAACCTCTCCCATTTTATCCATATGAACACCACGGCGATTCCGAGTATCAGCCCTAAAATGGCCTGGGTTGACGTGAAGTATAGGATGCCGATGGTCGTCATAAACATTACCGGAACGGACTCAAGGATCCTCTCGTAGAGTACCGTAACGGCGGAGATGCCCATCGGAACGTTGCTTCTCTTTGAGACCCACAGCATCCTCAGAAACTCTCCACCGCCCCGGCTCATGGGGGTTATGTTGTTCATGAAAAGCCCTGCCAGGTTGGCCTGGAACAGTTCGCCGAGGGGTACCTCCATACCCACCCCGCGCAGTATGTACTTCCATCGAACCGAGAACAGGAAGACGCTTATGTAGTAGGTTGCCAGGGCTATGGCGAAATACTCCGGATCGGCACCTTTAACCCCCTGGATTCCCCGTGTTATTATCATGCCTATACCACTGAACATACGGAGGATGTTATCAGTCCGCAGTTATAAACATTGCTGATGACGATATTGCGTACGTGGTTACACCGTATGATTCCACCCCAGGGCGGGCATGGGGGTTCCATCGAGGTAAACTCCTCTGCCCACCCCAGCTTTACCTATCACGTTGAACTCGAACCTCACATCGTCTGCTCTCTCCGGTGGAATCGTGAAGAGCAGTTCAAACTCCTCCCCGCTTGAGATGGCCAGTTCGACCGGGTCCTTTCCAAGGGCTTCGGCCACTTCAAATACCTCCTCGTATATCGGGAGCGCCCCCGAGCGAACGTCTATTCTTACCCCGCTCATCTCAGCGAGGAGATGGAGTTCCTTTGAGAGGCCGTCGCTTATATCTATCGCAGCGTTTGCGACATCCCTTAGGGCCATGCCCTCGAGAACCCTCGCCGTTGGTTCAAGGAACTTTTGGTAGAGTACTTTTCTTGTTCTTGGGGACACGTTGAGGTTCTCCCTCCACACCAGCAAGCCGGAGAGGGCGCGGCCTATATCCCCGGTAACACATACCAGGTCGCCCGGCTTAACGTTTGAGCGGGTTAATAGCCTATCCGTGGTTCCCAGGGCTATTCCGTCGATTATCAGGTCTGCCGCTTCGTTTGTGTCCGCGCTCAAAACCGGAACCCCATAGAACTCAAGCCCTCTGCTCAGCCCCCGTGCAATGCCGTCGAGGTAGCCCACTTCGATGCCTTTCGGGAGCCCTATGGAGAACAAAAAACCTATGGGTCGTGCTCCCATCGCCGCCACATCGCTCACGTTCATCGTCACCGCTTTAAAACCCACCTGCTCCGGCGTCATAATATCTGGAACGTCGGTTTCCCTCACGAGCATGTCGTTGGTGGCCACGAGCCATTCATCGCCGAACCTCACGGCCCCGGCATCGTCACCCAGTGGAAGGTCTCCGCCCCTTCCCAGGTGCTTGAGGAAGATGGAGATGATTTCAGATTCGTGCATCTTTGGAACCTCCAAGGAACTTCGTGATGCTCATCTGCTTTGGCCTTCCGCCACCACCATCACCCGTCTCAACCTCAACGTTCTCGAGTTCGTCCACCCTCGCGTTTTTGATCTCCTCCGGGAGCTTTATCTCACCGTACTTTCCTCCCCCTCCTGGGATGACGACGAGCTTTCCGGTGCGGTAAGCCCAAACTGCTTTTGCAACGTCCTCATGAACCTCGGCGAGCCCTTCAACCGGAACGTCAATGAGAACCCGTATTTCGCTTCCGAATTCCTCGAGGAACCTTTCCCACACCTTCCTCACGGCTTTTGTTTCAACGCCCCTCCTCAGAACCATCGAGATTACCTCGGCAAGAGGGGCAAGGTGAACGTACGGGGGTCTGTTCCCGGGCCGCTCTTCGGTGTCTGCGAGTTCCAGAATCCTGTCCTTTACACCCTTCTTTATTCTACCTCCGCACTTTGGACACTTCCAGTGGAATGCCTTTGCTTCCCCCAGTGTGTACTGGGCATGGCAGCGAGAACACGCCGTCATATGGTACTTTCCAAGCCGGGGATCAAGACCCGCGTTGAGCACGATCCTCCTTCCGCCCCGCCCGAGTATGGCTTTTCTGACTTCCTCAAAAGTGGCCTCCTTGATATCAAAACGGTTGAACTCGCGTCCGAGACGATGTGGCATCGGTGAATGGGCGTCGGAGTTGCTGAGGTATGTAATGCCGTGGTGGGCTTTTATTCGGTCGGCCATTTCGCTGTCAGCGGAGAGCCCAAGCTCCAGGAAATGAACTTTAGCACCCTGGTACGCTTCATTCAGGCTGTTGTACTCCTTATACAGGCTCGTCCAGGGTGTGAATGCGTGGGCCGGTCCAACCAAAATTCCCAGATCATTCGAAAGGTCAGCTATCTCAGCAGCGGAGAGGGCCAGATGTGGGCGTCCCTCGGTTTCGATGTCCGGGGAGTACCGTTTGAGGGCTCCTCGCATCTCATGAACCGTCTCCAAGTTCGGAAATATCAGAACGTGGTGAACCCTCCTTGCGTCTTCCACCTCAGTCGTCAGCAGGAACCGTATGCTCCCCCTTTCGTAAGTCCCTTCATCGGTTTTTTTCGTGTATTTAATCAGCTCCTCCTCCCACCTTGGGTTCAGTATGTCTCCCGTACCGACCATCCCGAGTCCTTTGAACAGCGCGTTTTGGGCGAGGTTGGGTACCGTCATGGCCTTTGAGACAGCTTTTGAGTAGCGTGAATGGATGTGGAGGTCAGCGTCAACGAGCATGGTATCACCTCATTCTATGTACATACCCTCAAGTCCGCGGTAGTACGCCTTGTATATGTCTCTTTTGGTCACGACGCCAACGAGTTTCCTGCTCTCCCGTGATTCCAGAACAGGAAGAAGGTTCTGATCGTGAGCCATTAGCTTTTCAAAGGCATCTTCGGCTGTTTCGCTGGGATACGTGACCCCGTAGTCCCCGTGGATAAACCTCCCCACCGGTAACCTTTTCAGGGAAGTCGGCCGCTTTATGAAGTCCTTAACCCCCACCACCCCCTTCACCTCGAGGTCCCGATTCACAACCGGAAAGCAATCGTGACCGGTCTTGGCAACGAGGTGTTCAACGTCCAGCAGGCTCTGGTCCTCGTAAACGTAAACCGGTTCCTTCGTCATTATCTCGCCCACCGGGATGGTTTCGAGTATAACGGGCTTTCCTGTTCTTATGGTGTAACCCTTGCGGGTGAGCTTTAGTGTGTAGATAGAGTCTCCCTTCAGAAAGAACCTTGAGGTCAGAAAACCCATCGTCGCTGAGGTCATTATCGCCGGGAGAACGGCGTAGCTGCGTGTCAGCTCGGTTACCATCAGTATCTGGGTTACCGGGGCCTGTGTTATTCCACTGAAGAAGGCCGCCATTCCCGCCAGAGCGTAGACCGTGGGGTTGGCCCCAAGTGTGGGGAAGATGGCCTTAACGACCATCCCGAAGGCCGCTCCGAACATGGTTCCTATGTACAGGCTTGGGGCAAATATACCTCCGCTGTGACCGGAACCGAGCGTGAGGGCCGTTGCAAGCATCTTGGCAATGCCAAGGACTACCAGAAGCCCCAGGGTGAGTTTTCCATAGAACGCCATGTTCATACCCCCGTAGCCAACCCCGAAGATTCCGTAGAGTGGGAGGAGGGCCCCTATGATGCCGACCCCAATCCCTCCGGTTACCGGTTTGATGAACTCCGGAACCTTCCAGCTGGAGAACGAATCTGTTAGGTAGTATATGAAGCGCGCATAGAGCGCTGCAAGGACACCGAGAAGGAGCCCCATCACAAAAAATAGAGGGAGTTCAAAGACCGTGTGTCCGAGTCCCCCCGGTATCTCGACTTCGAATGCCCTCTGTAGGACCGCGAGGGTCACGGCGTTGCCGGTGACGGAGGCGATGAAGATGGGCACGAGGTTTATCGAGAACGCCCCCATGTAGACAACTTCAAGTGCGAACATCGCCCCTGCTAGGGGGGTGTTGAAGGTTCCGGCGATGCCTGCGGCCAGTCCACAGGTTGTCAGGAGCTTTTTCATTTCCCTTGAGAGGTGCGCACGGCCCGCCAAGAACGAAGTTAGGGATGCTCCTATGAATCCTATCGGCCCTTCACGTCCAACGCTCCCCCCTGAGCCTATCGTTATTGAGGTCGCCAGTATCTTGATCGCGGCGAACTTCCCGCTTATGTTTCCGCTCTTGAATATAACCGCTTCCACGACCTCGGGGATGCCGTTTCCTTTTATCTTGGGGTACTTCACGACAAGAACCGCAACGGCTATACCCCCAATCGCTGGAAGAAGGGCGTATCCGAGATTGAAGCCGCCGACGTGAAAACTTATCCTTGGAAGGAGCCACACAAAGAAGAGCTTATGGGTTGTCCTTATCAGGAGCCTAAAGATGACCGCGCCCAACCCGCCAACTATCCCTGCGGTTATCGAAAAAGCTATTACCTCCCCCCACTTTAGGACATAGGAGTTTCTCCCGACCACAAATATATATTTGGGCGGTTATGATACAAAGCCTTTTTGCTCGGCAGGTTTTTATATTGCGGTATAAGAACTCAGAAACGGTGAACGCTATGAAAGTCGAAGGTTTTCTGGCTTCCCTCAGGAATGCTGAGACGATCAGTGCCCTGTTCGGGATACTTAAAAGGAGCGGGGCCCCGGTAAAGGAACTCGATGCTCAGAGGTTCTTGATAGTCATTGAAGGCGATTTTGAGGGTAGAAAGTTTTGGACCGAGATCAACGGGGAGAGGGCGAACCATGCCCTCGGAGACGCGATGCTTAATTCATCAAGCTTCCCCTTCAGATGCAGAAGACCCTACACCGGCGGAAACGCGATTTTCGTGAAGCTTGAAGACGTAGAAACGGATAAATTCCTGGTTTCGTACCGCAGTGGGGACGATGGAATCTTCTACCTCGTCGAAGAGGGTAAAGCCGGGGAGATAACGAAGGAAGAATACGAGAAGCTCAAAGGTGAGATGCCGGAGTTCAAGATAAAATCCATGAGCGAGGAGCAGATGGCGGGGATGGGTGCGTTCTTTGGCTAATAATTGAAAGATGGGGGTTCACCTGCCCCCCTTGAGCTCTTTTATCTTTTCCTTGGTCTCCTGAATCCTCCCGACTTTCTCCGCAGCTTTTGCCTCTTTGGCCTCCTGTATCTCCTTCACGAAGGCCCACTTGAGGAGCGGCGGTGTTATGAGGACGGAGACCGTGATGAATATCAGCGTTGCGGCTATGAACTTTGGTGCGTCGCTTGGTGGGATGGCTTTCCCCTGTATCGCAACCATCAGGTCAACAAGGGCGACCTCGGTTCTTGGAATGGAGCCTATTCCCATCTGAAGGGACATCCACGCGTTCTCTTTGGTGGTCAGGAACTCCCTTCCACGGCCCCAGGCGGTGATCCACGCACCGAAGCCCCTTCCGATTATCTTCCCGATAACGGCTATCACGCTCATGACGGCTGCCAGGACCAGTGCGTTGGCGTTCTCGAAGACCTTCATGTCAAGCATAGCACCGGTGTGGACGAAGAAGAAAGGTACCAGGAGACCGTAGCCTATTGCCCTGGCATCCTCCATGAGGCGCTTCCCCTCCGGAAGCTTGGAGAGGATGAGGCCCATCATGAAAGCACCCTCGATGGCGGCCGCGAACCATCCCTCAGCCAGGGACGCGAAGATGAACATCATACCCACCGCCATACCGAGGATGCCCTTTTCAACGTGGAGCCTCTCCGCGAATTTAATGTAGTAGTCCACGAGGTACCATGCCACGACACCCGTGATTATGAAGAACGCGACTATCTTCACCGTGAGGTTCAACAGGCTGCCGCTGCCCACGGCGAAGATCACGAGCGCTATGCCAAGGAAATCGTCCATTACGCTTGCGCTGAGGGATGCTGCACCCACCTCACTTCTCAGCACGCCCAGGTCCATCATAACCCTAACCGTGAGTCCAATGCTGGTGGCTGTCAGCAGAACGCCTCCGGCGAAGGCCTCCCTGCTGGGGTATCCCATTGCCATGAGGGCGTACCAGGCCAGTATAAGCGGAGTGAAGACACCCAGAACCGTTGACACGGTTGCCGTTACACCGGTCTTCTTGAGCTGATCTATATCCGTGTCCAGGGCACCGAGGAAGAGCAGGAATATTATACCCAGCTTTGCGAGGAAGTCTGCTATCTCCGTTGCGCTCGTTGTGAACCCGCTTCCGCTGACTATTGGAAGGTACTGTGGGGCTACTATACCAAAATAAACCAGGTTGCCCAGTATCATGCCCATTACAAGCTCTCCTAGGACCCCGGGGAGTTCAAAGCGCTCTATTATGCTGTCGCCTATCTTGGCCAGTATCAGGGCAACTCCGATTGTGAAGAGGATCCAAGTGACTTCCATGTTGCACCACCTACCCTCAGCAGTCTTAGGAACTCATCAATCAGTATGCGAAGGCTTATCTCCCCGACGAGGATATCGCCTTCAACGACGGCCAGAACCTGGCTTCTGTATCTGCGCATCTTTATCAGGGCATCTAGAACCGTTGCGGTGTCCTCTATCGCAAGAACCTCCCTCTCTGCAACGTCCCCCGCTTTTTCGGCACCGCCGAGGAGGGAACGCAGCGTCCTGCTGGTCATACCGAGTTTGAACTTATGGGCGTCGGGGGGCAGAAATATGTCCATGACGTCCAGGTAGTGGATTACCCCCACCAGCTCCATGCTCCTCTTGTCCTTAACCACCCATACGTGGTGTCTGGTTCTGAGGATCTTGAGCACGCTCATGATGTCCGTGTCCTCCGTGACAACGGGCATGCTCTCCGGCTTTGGCATTATGCTGGCGAGCTTAAGCGAGTGAAACTTCCCAAGGGCAGACTCAAGTTCCATGGTTACCACCCTTTGCTATTTTCTTGTTGGGTATTTAAGAGTTAGCGGTTTTTTTAGAACATCGAAGGAACTCTTATACCATTGTACCACTTTGGCAGATTTTTGACAAGCCCCCAAGGTTTAAATACTGTTTTTTGATTTTCACAGGTATAGGAGGGATCAACGGGAGGGAGTTCAATGACACCCATAGAGACCCTGACCAGGATACTCGTCGCGGTGGTTGGCATCGGTATATCCTCAATGCTTATTGGTAGGAAGTTCAAAATCTCCTACGTGCCCCTCTTCATCGTGTTCGGGATAATATTCGGGCCGGTGGCCCTTATAATCCCAAGAGAAACGGCCCACGAGCTCTTTGACTATGTAAGGGTTTTTGGTCTTGTGATGATACTCTTCACCGAGGGCCATAACCTGAGTATAAAGCTCCTGAAAAGGAATTTCTCGACCATAATCACCTTGGATACCCTGGGGCTTGTACTGACCGCTCTCCTCTCTGCTTGGTTTTTCTCCTGGGTATTTCATGCCCCGTTCCTTGTGGGATTCCTCTTCGGCGCCATAATAAGCGCTACGGACCCGGCGACCCTGATCCCCCTCTTCAGACAGCACAGGGTAAGACAGGACATTGAAACGACGATAGTAACGGAGTCCATCTTCAACGATCCCCTCGGCATCGTTCTTACTGCCGTGGCGATTTCAATGATAGTGCCGGAGGCCAGTGGCGGCCTTTTTGCGGCCCTGAGCTCCCATGTCGGTGTTTACGGTGGGGCCGTTGTGTACTTCTTCTACGAGGTTCTGCTCTCGGTGCTGGTCGGGGTTGTTATCGGACTGTTTGGATACTGGTTCATAAAAAGGGCGGAGATTTTTGAGTTTCCGGAGATAGAGCTATTCTCGCTCCTTCTGGCGTTCACGAGTTTCTTTTTGGGGGAGCAGCTTCAGGCTTCTGGTTATCTCGCGGCGACGGTGGCCGGGATAGTCCTCGGGAACTACAAACTGATCGGGCATTGGAGGCGGATAGACATCATGGACGAGGTTTTGACAGCCATTGAACGGGAGGTTGAATTCAACGAGAGCCTCGCGGCCATAGCGACGGTTTTCATATTCATCCTCCTCGGGGCGAGCCTCAACCTCTCCCTCTTCGGTAAGAACCTGGTCGGTGGCATTCTGGTGGCGTTTTTCATAATGGTCGTGGCCCGTCCGCTGGCGGCGGTGTTCCTGTTGAAATGGTGGAGTCCGAAGGAGTACCTCTTCATATCACTTGAGGGTCCGAGGGGGATAGTCCCCTCGGCCCTTGCCGCACTGCCCCTCTCCCTTGCCACCAGATACCCCAACGCAACATTGACCGTGTACTGGGGTGATGTGATACTGGCCGTTACCGTTCTGACGGTGCTGGTATCCGTGATAACGGAGACGCTCTGGCTTCCTTTACTCCGTTCGAAGCTCCTCAAGGGCGAAACGCTGGAGGACAGGATACGGAGGTACGAGAAGGTGAAGGACAACATAAAAACCTCTTGAGTACCGGCTCCCCCTTTAATTTTGAGGGGGTCACCCCCCTCTTCCCATCACCCCTATAAAATAGAAGAGCAATTTCGCGGCTGTTAGCGCAGTGGGATCCCCCAGCTCAGTCCCACCCACCTCCATTATATCGAAACCTGCTATACGCTTGCTGTTTGCGAGCCATTCTATTGCGCCCACAACGTCCCAGAAGCCCAGTCCACCGGCCTCGGGTGTTCCGGTGCTCGGAACCATTGAGACATCGAAGGCGTCTATGTCTATGGAGAGGTATATGGGTTCTGGGAGGGCCTCCACGAGCTCTATGAAGGCATCCAGGCTGTAATCTCTCGCGTGAACCCATTTTATTCCATTGTCCTCCGCGTACTGGACCTCCTCTCTGGTGCCGCTTCTGATTCCGAACATCGCCTCCCTGATGCCAAGCTCGCTTATTCTCCTTGCCACACAGGCGTGGTTGTAGTGGTTATCCTCGTAATGGTCGCGCAGGTCCAGATGGGCATCGAAGACAACGTAGCTTGCGGGCTTGAGCGCTTCAACTGCACCGAGGGTCTGGGAGTGCTCTCCCCCCAGGAGCACAGGGAGTGCGTTAGGGTTGCTCTTTAGGACGTCTTCGACGGTCTCTCTAACCCTATCCGCCGTCCTTCTGGGGTCGCCGGCCACGACCGCCACGTCCCCAATGTCGGCGAGTGGCAGGTCCGCAACATCTATATCATAATCTAGAATATAGCTCTCGAGGTTCAGCGTTGCCTGCCGTATCAGTGTTGGCCCGAACCGTGCCCCCGCCTTGTACGATGTGGTGCCGTCAAAGGGAACCCCAATGAGCACGAACCTTGCGTTTTCCGGTTCCGTTAGGGGAAACTCCAGTTTGAGCGTCTCGTAAGTGTACAAGAAGTCCATGATCTCACCCCCAGAGTGGCTGAGGTGCAGGGTTTTAAAGTTTAAGGGTGGGGCCTCACTTCACTATCATGACCGGGGGCTCAATGCTCCCAACAACGTCCTCAAGCAGGGAACCTATCCTAGTCTTCCCGCTCTTTCCGTACGCCCCCATTACAACCAGTGAGTACTTTCCGCTGTTCGCCTCTTCGAGTATCTTGTCTTTGGCTGACCCCTCGATTATCTTGAAGGAGCAGTTCACCCCCTCCCTGTGTCCCAGTTCCAGGAGGGCGGTTATGACCTCTTTTATGCTCCTCTTGGTGTCCCTCCATGCCGTTTCCTCAAAGCGCTGTATGTCATCAATGCTTTCACTTCTTATGCTCAGATGAAACGCTATTGCACGGACCTCTTTTCTGTCCAGAACCGAGAACAGAATCACTTTGGCGTTCTTTCTTTTGGCCACTGAAAAGGCGTGAAGGGCCGCCTTTTGACTCCATTTTGAACCATCAACGAGGACCAGTATCTTCACCTCTATCACCTCAGAGACCAACGTACCTCAGCCATATAAGGGCACTTCCCAGGCCAACGGTGGCCACCATTATAACCATGCCCACCTTCAGGAAGTCCCCAAAGGTTATCCTTATACCCTCCCTGTACGCCATACCAACCACAACCACGTTGGCACTTGCACCTATAGCCGTTCCGTTTCCGCCCAGACATGCCCCCAGGGAGAGTGCCCACCACAGGGGGTAGGTGCTCATGCTGTTCCCCATGGCCTTGATAAGGGGTATCATGGTGGCGGTGAAGGGTATGTTGTCAACTATAGCGCTGGAGAACGCGGAGAACCATGAGATTAGGAGGACCGCCTGTCCCTCCGTGTGTACGTACCCCAGCATCCAGTCCGCCAGCTGGTCTATTGCCCCGGTCTCGACGAGTGAGCCCACTATTATGAACAGTCCCCCGAAGAAGAACAGGGTGGCCCATTCAACCTTCTCCAGGGCGTACTCTGGCGATGCCCCACTCCACAGCAGAAGTATGGATGCCCCTGTCAGCGCTATCACCGCAGGCTGGAGCCCCAACCTGTCGTGGAAGAAGAACGCCACTATTATGGCCGCTATCATGACAACCGATTTCCTGAAAAGCACCCTATCTTTGATAGCGTCCTCTTCGTTGAGGGACATGATGCTGCGCGTTATCGCCTCCGATCTGTTGCTGTGGGCGTTCATAGCGCTTCTATAGGCCAGGTAGATTATCCCCACCGTCACGAAGAGGTCGAGGAACGCTATGGGTGCCATGTTGGTGATAAAATCGTTGAAACTCAGCCCGGCGGCCGACCCTATCATGATGTTTGGTGGGTCTCCGATGAGCGTCGCGGTTCCACCGATGTTCGAGGCGAAGACCTCCGCGAGCAGGAACGGAACCGGATTGACGTCCATCTGCCGGGTTATGTAGATTAACATTGGGGTCAGAAGGAGGACGGTGGTAACGTTGTCCAAAAATGCACTCACCAGCGCTGTGATAACGGAGAACAGTAGGAGAACTTTCATGGGGTCTCCCTTTGAGAGTTTTGCGGTCTTGATCGCGATGTACTCGAAGAGCCCGCTGTCCCTTGCTATGTTGACCACGGTCATCATGCCCGCCAGCAGGAGTATCGTGCCCAGATCCAGGTACTTTGGGATCTTATCCCACGGCACGATGTTTAGGACCATGATCACCGAAGCGCCCACCATGGCCGCAACGGTCCTGTGGATCTTCTCGCTCATAATCAGGGCGTAAACCCCACTGAACACCGAAAGGGCGATGATCTCTCCCGTTGATATCATGACTGGGCCCCCATCAATACAACACCACAGGTCTCCCGACGTACTGGACGATTCTAAAGACAACGGGGCTCACTGTGTGGGTCCTTGTCGTTTCAGAGCCGTAGTGCTTGGATATTATGAGCATATCGTACTCACCGGCGATGCTCTCAACGTACTCGCTTTTGTCCCCGAACACGGTGTCTTCCGCCCAGGCAATACCGAGTTCTCGGATCCTGTCCCTCATTCTGGAGAGTATCTCACTGGCCCTGCGTTCTTCTTTCTCCCTGAACTTCTTGGCGTCCTCTTCCCCGAGCGTGTCCCTTATCAACCGGCACACGTTCTCGTCTATCATGTACACCAGCTGAAGCCGTGCGTTGGGGTACGCGGAGATCGTCTCGTAAACTTCGTCCGGGACGGTGGTGGTGTACCTGTCCAGCGGGATCAGTATCGACTTGATGTCGGGAATCACCATCTCCTCTTCGGTCAGGAAGAACTCCTCGTACGCCTTCAGTATCTCCTCGTACCTGCTGCCCGCGATATTCTGGAATTTACGCGTTATCAGGTCCGTGAATTTGACCATAGCACTCCCCGCCCAGATAATGCCCAGAAGAGCTTAAATACGTTATGTCCAATGCATGGAGGGACACATGTGTCAACCGATGGGCTAAAAGGAAAAGGGAACTCACTCCCCCTTAAGCTTCATGATCTTTATTCTTCCCAGGGTCTCCCAGTACTCGACGTTTATGCCTTCCCTGAGCTGATCCTTGATTGAGCTGTCAACACCGCTATCGCGGGGCACGTCGTAGAGCTCGTAGGTTTCCATATCCATTAACTGGACGGTATCGGGGGTGAGGGCTATTACCTGGGCGGTTCTTTTGTCTATTATCGGAACCTCAACCTCGGTGCTGGTCGGCTTGACCATGCTCCTTACCTTCCCGTCGAATATCCCCACGGCTTCAATCCTGGCTTTAGCTGAACCGTGTTTGCCCGGTGAGGAAACGGTTATGTTGCCTATCCTGCACGGTTCCCCGTCTATAAGGATGTACCTTCCAGGCTTGAGCTTGCTCACCTGAACCTTGGTCTTGTCTCCCATTTCTCAGACCTCCGTAAGCGTTCTAAATGGGTTTGGGAAGGGACTTTAAAAAATTTTTGAAAGTACCTGGGGCTTCCGTCACATGTGCCACAGGAACAGGGAGAACTCCATGTCGTAGTGTTCTGTCAGCACGGTGCCGGGGTACTCCGGGAACACGATGTAGAACTTCTCCTTTGAAACTACCGTGTGCATATCCGGTCCGATTTTATAATCGTAGACCTCCGTCACTGGGAGTATGAGGAAGGTCCGTATTATAAC
>JAMONK010000090.1 GCA_027065835.1 Thermococcus sp.
CGAAGAGGCTCACGGATGAACCGATGCCGGACGGTCCCAACAAGGGACACGTCGTCAGGCTGAAGGAGATGCTACCGCGCTATTACTCCCTCAGAGGCTGGACCGAGAACGGAAGAATAACGGAGAACAAGATCAAGGAACTGGGTCTTGAGGAGTTCATGTGAGCTCCTTCCGTTTTTGTTTATCCTGGAAGTCCCCCCAATGGCGGATACACCCTCACCGGGCGTGTTCCTCAGTTTTCTCCCGCTCTATTTTCTCTCTCCAATACGGATCGATCTCCAGCACCTGATGTATGAACGCCTCCACAACATCCCTGACCCTTCCGTACGCCCCTGTGACAACTTCTATCCCAGACTCTTTGAAGTAGCTAATAGCTTTTCCGCCCATCCCGTAGGCGAGGACGACCTCTCCTCCATGCGCCTTTATGAAATTTGGTAAATCCCCCGGTTCGTGCTCCTTGAAGGGGACCTCAACGACCTCAGCACCTTTGATTTCGTTGCCCTCTACGTTCACGAAGACGAAGTACCTGGCCCGGCCGAAGTGACCGCTGACGGTGCTCTCCAGTCCTCCCTCATCCTCAGTGGGAACGGCTATTCTCATTTCCATCACCATTCCCATGAATGGGTTTTCAGATATAAACTTTGTGCGTATGCACGTGATACACACTCCTGGCCAGCAAACTTTAAAAGCAGTTAGGGTCGCCTAACACATGAAAAATATCTAAAATGAAAAATGTAACAGGTGAGAGTTATGTTTAGGAAGATCCTTTTCCCAACGGATTTCAGCGAGGGATCGTACAGGGCAGCAAGGTACTTCGAGAGGGTCAACGGCATGGCGGTGGGGGATGTGATCCTCCTTCACGTGATAGACGAGGGGACCCTCGAAGATCTCCTCAACGGCTATTCGCTCCTCTACAGCAATGAGGATCTTGAAATCGAGGCCATCAAAAAGGCGCTCCTGAGGAAAACTTTGGAAAAGCTCCAGGCAAAGGCAGAGGACTGTAAGAAGACATTCAGGACCAAAAACGTGAAAACCCTGGTTAGATTCGGCCTCCCGTGGGAGGAGATCGTTAAGGTTGCCGATGAAGAGGACGTGTCGCTCATACTCCTCCCCAGTCATGGGAAGCTCGGCTTCTCACATGAAATCCTCGGCTCTACAACCGTCCGCGTATTGAGAAAGACGAGGAGACCGGTTCTTGTGGTAAAAACACACTGCGAATGTGGGGGTGATGGAGAATGAACTGGTTGAAGCTCAAGAACCACCTCGATAGGTACCTGCCGGTTTACGTCACGCTCGCCATGATAGCGGGCTTTTACGTCGGAACGCACACGAACCTCAAACCTTACCACGAGACGCTCAAGACCCTCAACATGCTCGTCGTCATCAGCATGATATACCCGATGATGGTCAACCTTCGTCTGGGGGAGCTCAGGAACAGTGCCCGGCTCGGGAAACAGCTGGCCATAGCCCTCACAATGGGACTTGTGATCTCCCCTCTCATAATGTACGGGGCAATATGGCTGACGGGCCTTGTCCATCCAGTGAACCACATGCTCGCCCTTGGACTTCTTCTGGCCGTCGTCGTGCCCTGCTCCTCGATGAGCATAGCCTATACCGGCTTCACGAAGGGCAACATCGAGCTGGCGACTATAGTGGTTGCGTTGAGCTTCACGCTGGCGATCGTAACGGTTCCAGCCTGGCTCAAGGTTTTCGCATCGAGCTACCACGTTTCAATCTCTGTCTGGCTCCTAGTTAAGACAATCCTCATAGTCGTCATAACGCCCATGATACTCGGCGTTCTTACGAGGGCTTACCTAATGGGCAAACTCGGCACGGAGGGATTTCTAAGGATAAAACCGGCATTCCCGGCGATCTCACTCCTGGGCATGTACACCATAGTCTTCCTGATCTTCATGGAGAAAGCCAGGCTCATAGCGAGCAAGCCGGGTATCGTCGGCGTCGCCCTGATCCCGCTGGCCCTCTACTACATCACCGCCCTGCTCTTCATGACCTTAGTGGACAGGGCCGCCGGGATCCCATACAGGGATCACATGGCCATAACATTTACCTCCGTTGGGAAGAACGAGGGGACGGCAATGGCCATAGCCCTGGCGGCGGGGACGGGTCTCATGGCGATAGCACCCGCGGTAACCCCAATACTCCAGATACCTTTCTTGGTTGGCTACGTCAAAGCGTGGAGGGTTATAGCGGGGCTGTGGAGATGTAGGGTTGCACACGAGGAGGCGGTCCCGGAGGCCGCTTGATCTTTTTATTACCTCCGCGTGACCAGTTTTTCCAGAAGGTTTAAGCTAGTTCAGGCATGAAGGGTAAATTTAAGTGAATGGGGAATGCTCAAAGAAAAGGAGAAGACTACCCTAGAGCCACGTGTTTGGCGGTTTTTAGCCCCGTAATTAGCCAAATGGCCAAGAGGAGCCAGTAGAGGGCGAAGCCGAAGTCGGTTATCGCGTTTATCCCGAAGGTCCTCCCCACTTTGAAGGTCGCGCTGACGTAGGCTCCGAACGGGAAGATGAAGGCCCACCAGGCGAGGCTGTACGGCAGTTCAAGTTTCTTGATATAATGTAGCGTTAGGATTACTGCCATGACGAACCACCAGACGCCGAAGCCCCAGAAGATTAGTCCAAACGCCAAGAACGGCTCCTTCATCTTTATGAAGTCGCTGGCCTTCACGAGGGCGTAGAGAGTGCTCGTTCCCGCTCCTATCGGTCCAAGGTTAATCCAGATTGAAGGAGCTATTCCGCAGGGCATCGGCTCG
>JAMONK010000091.1 GCA_027065835.1 Thermococcus sp.
GAGTACGGCGTCGAGATAACGCCCCAGAAACTCGCCCTCAATCTAGTACCCCTCCGGGCGTTCATCGCCGAACTTCACGATGGGGGAGAAGTGGAGGCAGCGGTCGAGAACGGTCTGAAGTGGAGGGTTAAGAGGGCGTGAACTTGGCGAGTTGCGGGTTCTACTCCCCGTCCTCGGGATAGCAGAGGTACTTGTAGGGACAGAACCTGCACGCGTACGAGTATCTCTTTGGGGGGAGCCTATCGTTCTCGTAGTGCCGCTTTACCGTGTAAAAATGCCTGAGAGTCTCACGGAACATTTTGCCGTCGTAGGGGACTTCAAAGGCCCTGAAGTTCGGGCCCTTAACAACCGGGAACCCCGAAAAGTCTATCTTGCTGATGATTTTCATAGGCTCCTCGTGAAGCTTGACGTAGTACAGGTAACCGTAGTCCGCCTCCGCCCACCTCATGTAGATGTTGAGCTGGGCCATGTGGTAGTCGTAGGGCTCCCTCGGGAGGCTGGTCTTGCCCTTTATCTCTATGGGGAAATCCCGTATTGCATCGATCCTGCCATGGATTTCGAATCCAAGCCTTTCAGAGCGTAGTATGAGGTGTTTCTCCAGCTCGAAGCCGTACCTCCGTGAGAGTATCTCCTGCAGGACGTTGTGGGTGTTTATCCCCTGATTCAACCGCACCCTCACGAATTCGGGCCAGCGTTCGGGGTAGCCTTTCAGCCTGAAGTATATCCTCCTTGGGCATGTGAGAGCCTCACTGGCGTAAAATTCCAGCAGTCCGTCACCATCGTTCTCTTCCATGAGTTTCCCCCCAGGAACGGGGCGGGTCATCGGTCCGCGAGCCTCGCCGCCCCTGCGTCAGCTAATACCGACGTCATCACCCGTTCAGACTGGGCAAGGGTCGTCATCCGCGCTGATACTTAGTGCAGAGCCCCTCTTTAAAACCTTTGGGGAAAGGGAAGCAAAAAGAAGCGTCAGAGTATCGTGCCTTTCTTCCTTTTGAGGGAGTAGCTGAGACCGTAGGCAGGCCAGATGCTTGGGGGCTGGTCGTAGTGATGCAGATTGCGAAGTATCTTCTCCGCGGTTTTCCTGTTCCTGGCCCTGACGCGGAGGGTGCCGTCCTCGAGTTCCACCACACCCTCGGCCAGACGAACCCTCAATCTGGAACCGTCCCGTTCAGGCCGGGCCCTCATCAGGAGCCGTTCGTACTCCTCGTATGCCTCCCGACTCAGCCTCTGCTCAAGAAGTGCACTTTTTTTCTTATTTTTAAACAGACGTGACAACCAACTATTCGGTGGGTCTTCCTCCATACCGTTCATCGACCTCCAAGAGGATTCTCATCATCTACTCTCTCTTTCGGGTTTTTAAGGATTTCCCATCGACTTTCGCCAAAACGGCAAGTGGGAACCTTTTTAAGGGGCCCCCCTCAGGGAACTGCGATGGATGGAACAAAAAAGACCCAGCTCATAAAACCCCGCATAGGGATGGTACTCTCCAAAGAACTCCCCCCTGAACTCGTCCCAAAGCTTCCCAAGCACTGGGTTCAGATAGGGGACGTTCTCATTCTCCCGCTTCGACAAGAACTTGAACCCTACAAACACCGTATAGCGGAGGTTTACGCGGAGGTTATCGGCGCCAAGGCCGTTCTTAGAAAGGGCAGGATAAGAGGCGAGTTCAGGGAGACCAACTATGAAATACTCTACGGAGAAGATACAGTGACGGTCCACGTAGAGAACGGGATAAGGTACAAGCTGGACGTGGCAAGGATAATGTTCTCCCCGGCCAACGTCAAGGAGCGCGTCAGGATGGCGAAGGTTGCCAAGCCCGGGGAACTGGTGGTGGACATGTTCGCAGGAATCGGGCACCTCAGCCTCCCCATGGCCGTCCACGGAAAGGCCCGGGTGATAGCCATAGAGAAGAGCCCGTACACATTCCAGTTCCTCGTTGAGAACATCGAGCTGAACAAAGTCCAGGACAGGATGACGGCCTACAACATCGACAACCGCGATTTCCCCGGCGAGGACATAGCGGACAGAATCCTCATGGGATACGTCGTAACGACCCACAAGTTCATACCAAAGGCGCTGAGCATAGCGAAGGATGAGGCGGTAATCCACTACCACAACACGGTGCCCGAGAGGCTGATGCCCCAGGAGCCATTCAGGACGTTCCAGAGAATCGCAAGGGAGCACGGGTACGAGGCCGAGAAGCTCAACGAGCTGATCATCAAGCGCTACGCCCCGGGCGTCTGGCACGTAGTCGTTGACGTTAGGGTGTTCAAGGGATAACCCCCAAACGCCCGGTTTTAGGGCCCTCATCATGATGTTCAACCCGTTCACTGAGGGAAACTTCAGGACATCCGGATAAACATTTGGGGTTCCTTGCAGTTCCACGATCCCCGGTGGTTAACGAATAAACTTAACCTCCTATCCCCTGTGAAACGCTTCCTTTTGCGAAGACCTTATATCTTCGGACCCGAAAATCTTTCGAGGTGATTCTAACATGGAAGCTAAGGGTGGTTACTGGGGCAAGATTCTGAGGGTCAACCTGACGACCCACGAGGTCAAGGTGGAGCCCCTGTCCGAGGAGTTCCCGAGGAAGTACCTCGGCGGCGTTGGCTTCGGTACAAGGGTCCTCTACGACGAGGTTCCGGCCGGTACCGATCCACTTGGGCCGGAGAACAAGATGATAATCACGCCCGGCCTGTTCGTTGATACGGGTATTGGGACCGGCTCCAAGACGGCCTTCAACTTCAAGAGCCCG
>JAMONK010000092.1 GCA_027065835.1 Thermococcus sp.
CACCGCGTCGTTGGCCATGCCTTTTATCCACTCCGGCTTTATGACCCCGGGCCCGGGTCTCGTGAAGGATATGAGCACGTCTGCCCCCTTAAGCGCCTCCTCCGGACCGCCTTCGATTCCCTCACTGTTGGTCTTCGAGAGGAGTTCGCCCCTGTGGGGGAAGAGCTCCTCAAGCGGCAGGTCCGGGGTCAGAACCCCAGGCTTCCCATCAACCAGCTCCACAACTCTGACGTTTTCCGGCTTTACCCCCGCGCTGGTTATGATCCTGAGCGTTGCAAAGCCCGCCGCCCCGGCGCCGAAGAGGGCAACGGTTATCCCATCCAGCTTCTTGCCGACGACTTTAAGGGCGTTTATGAGGGCGGCGAGAACGACGGCGGCGGTCCCCTGCTGGTCGTCGTGGAAAACTGGAATGTCCAGCTCGTTACGGAGTCTTTCGAGGATGTAGAAGCACTTGGGCGAGGAGATATCCTCGAGGTTTATTCCGCCGAAGGACGGAGTGACTGCCTTAACAACCTCGATGAATCTTTCGGGGTCCTTTTCGGCTAGGACAAGAGGAAACGCATCCACTCCACCGAATGCCTTGAAGAGGAGCGCCTTCCCCTCCATCACCGGGAGGGCCGCTGAGGGACCTACATCGCCGAGGCCCAGCACGCGCGTTCCGTCGCTTATCACCGCAACGGTGTTGCACCTGTTTGTGTACTCACAGGGGTCCTCCCCACCGGCTATTGCCCTTGAGACCTCCGCCACACCGGGGGTGTAGGCGAGGCTGAGCGTTTCCTTCGTGAGGGGGACCTTTGGAATGACCTCGAGCTTTCCGTTGCCGGGGAAGTTGCCCCTGTGGAACTCGAGGGGGGTCTTTGCTTTCGCGTCCATCTCAACCGCCTTCTTCCATGAGTTTCCCGACCCCTGTTTCCATCCCTATCCTGTTGAGCTCCCTGAGGACCCCCACGTAGATTGGGATGCCGAGTCTGAGCCTCGTCTCCATGGTCAGGAAGCCTTTCTCCCCGTGCACCCATATCCTCTCGAAACGCGGGTGTTTTTTCGATGTCTTTAGTTCCGACATCATGGCCTCCATCCTAGACTTAAACTCCTCAACCGGGGTGAAGTTCTCGATCTTTATCGCCATGAAGAAGTGATCGACCTCGCTGTTCCGCTCTTCGGTGTTCCCCACGTGCCTGCTCCACGTCCCGCCACTTAGAACGCCCGTGAGAACGTCGACCATGAGACTGAGTCCGTATCCCTTGTGGCCGCCGAAAAGCTCGCCGAGACCCCCGAGGGGCAGCAGGGCGCCGCCGGAGAAGACCTCCCTAACGTCCGTTGTTACGTCGCCTTCCCCGTTAATCGCCCAGCCCTCGGGGATGGGCTTCCCCTTCCTCCGGTAGACCTCGAGCTTTCCTATGGGGACGATGCTCGTCGCCATGTCCAGGAGAAACGGTCTTCCATGGGTGGGGGCCGCTACTGAGATTGGGTTTGTGCCGAGGAACCTCTCGACGCCCCCCGTTGGTGCGACCAGTGGCCTGGAGTTCGTCATGCTGATCCCTATCATGTCCCTCTCGGCGGCCATGAGGGAGTAGTAGCCCGCTATCCCGTAGTGGTTGCTGTTCCTCACGGTCACGACTCCGATTCCGGATTTCTCGGCCTTTTCAATGGCGAGTTCCATTGCGAGCCTGCCCACAACCTGTCCGAGTCCCTCATCTCCGTCCACCAGAGCGTAGCTCGGTCCTTCCCTCAAAACCCGTATCCTTGGATGAACGTTAACGCCGCCGCTCCTTATCCCGTCCACGTATCGTCTGAGCCTCTGGACCCCGTGGCTCTCAACACCCCTGAGGTCCGCCATCACGAGATTGTCTGCGACGATTTTGGCGTCTTCCCCCGGGACACCAATACTTTCGAGCACACTAGCGACGAACGAGAAGAGCCTTTCCTTTGGAACCCTCACGTAGTCCCCATCCGGGGAACCCTTCTCATAGGAAGTCATCGAATCACCGGGTATGGTTGGGGGTAGGGGGTTAAATACTTCTCCCCGGTGGAGACCAAAAGCTTTTAAAGTCCGGTCAAGTTCACTAATACCGGGTGTGGGCCGGTAGCTCAGCCTGGTATGAGCGCCGCCCTCGCAAGGCGGAGGCCGCGGGTTCAAATCCCGCCCGGTCCACCAGACAGCACCTCGTTCTTTAGACGGTACTCGGTGAAGTTGCATTTTTAAGGTGTTCCCCCCTTCTAACCCCAGGTGATCCTGGTGGAGTTTGAACTCCTGAAGAAGCTCGTATCAATTCCCTCGCACTTTGGAAACGAGGGGAGAATCTCACGCTTTCTGGAGTCCTTCCTTGAAGAGCACGGCTTCAGCGTCGAGACCGTGGAGGTGGAGGGCTTCGGGAGCGACATCATCGCCCGCCTGCCAGGGTACGGCCCCACTGTTGTTCTCAACGGTCACATGGATACTGTGGGTCTCTCCGACGGCTGGAGGAGAAACCCCTGGGGAGAGCTTGATGGTGGCCGCTTCTACGGCCTTGGGAGTGCCGACATGAAGGCTGGCCTGGCGGCCCTGCTGGCGGCGTTCGTGGAGCTTGGTGAGCTTTCCAGGGATGAGAGGCCGAACGTTATCCTAACCGCGGTCAGCGATGAGGAGGGGTACTCACGGGGGACGTGGAGGCTGATAGAGGGCGGAAAACTTGAGGGGGCCGACGTGGTCTTAGTTGGTGAGCCGACGAACGAAACGCTTATGCTGGGGGCGCGCGGAAGGTTCGTGGTTCGGGTGGAAGCTTTCGGGAAGAAAGCTCACGCCGCTAGGCCCGAGCTGGGTGTGAACGCCGTTGAAGAACTTGGGCGGCTTGTGGGGAACCTCAGGCGGGTTCGTTTGAGGAGACATGGAAAGCTCGGACGGGGTTCGTACTGCACGCTCCACCTCGAGGGTTCCGCGGATGGCCTCAGCGTCCCGGACAGTGCCGTGGCCATCCTGGACAGACACGTTGTGGTTGGGGAGGACTGGGATGAGGTGGTCGCGGAGCTCACGGATCTGGCGGGGAGGCTGGGGTTGAAATCCGACCTGCGGATCTCCAAGTTTCCCAGACCAACCCCCGAGATGCTCCCCTACGTCGTGCGGGAAAATAACCACTTTGTGAACCTGTTTAGAAAGGTTTACCGCCGTCTTTTCGGCTCGATACCGGACATCACGTACGGCAGGAGCGTAGGGGACTTCAACTACCTCGCGACCTACCTGGAGGTGCCCACGCTGGTGTACGGGCCCGTTGGTGGAAACTGGCACTCCGCCGATGAGTGGGTCAGCATCGACTCATTGAGAAGGGTTAAGGAGTTTTACGTTGAATACCTGAAGGCCCTCGCAGAATGAAAAATAAGGGGGCCTCACATCTTCTTTCCTACAAGGGCCCCGAGAACGAAGGCACCAACGGCTATGGAGATCCATAAAGCTTCGTTGTCTGCGTTTCCCCCGGTCTGGCTCGGGGTTGAACTTGGGCTGGAGGTGCTGCTGGGTACGGTCATGGTGGGCAGCGGCGCCGGTGAGCTTGTGTTCGTTGAGGTTTCCTCCCCCTGCGGTGGGGTGCTTAGAAACAGCTGGGCGGTTTCCCTGGCGTACTGGTAGAATATCATCGCGGTCTGAAGGTCTTCGGGCTTTCCGCTCTTCTCGTAGCTCTCGGCGAACTCGTAGTACGCCACCGCTAGAACTGGTACTATCCCCTGCTCCTGGGCGAGTCCTATGGCAGTCCTGGCGTCCTCCTTCATGGTCTCAAGTTTGTCCATGATGACCGTCTCGTTGTCTATACCGAGGGTATCCAGGAAGACCTCGGCCCTTATGCGGGCCTCCATGGCGGTGAACAGTGCCGCGGAGTACTTGCCGTCTTCATAGTACTGCTCGGCTTTCTCTATCTCGTTGAGGAGGTCGTTTCCTATAACGTTGCCGTACATGGAGTCGATGTAGGTCACTATCAGGTTCGAGCTGTCTATGTAGTCCCTGGCCGTTGTCCTCACTACGTCGGGGTTTATGGTCTCCCCCTTTGCGAAGCGCTCCCCCAGGTTTTTCCAGAACACCGCCGTCTTGGCCCTTTCATACGCGTAGGACGCGTCCCCTATGGCATCCCAGTAGTCGTTGTTGTAGTAGTACTTCCACGCTTCGTCCAGTGAGCTCTTGGCGTCTTCCACCCTCTCCTGGGCGGCCGCCACCGCCTGCAACATCGTGGTGCCCCTTATGGTGACGTTTGAGACCTGGGTCTCGGTGGCGTTGATCTCCTCGTTGACCTTCTTCAGTATCCTCTCGACGTCCTCCCCGCCCTTTATCCCAAGGTACCAGTCAACGTGTCTTATAATGATCCTCGCCTGGAAATCCTTGCTCAGGGTTGTGTAGTACATCTCATCGCTCAGCGACTCCTTGGAGGAGTTGAGGAGCGCCCCCGCCTGGGTTAGTGCGTTCATGAGTACACTGTACGTCTCGTAGTTAACGTTGCTGTTCCTGAGTTTCTTGAGGGTGGCCTTGTAGTAGGCGCTCGTGTTGGCGTAGTCGCTCACCGCGTCCCCCTTAAGGAAGCTGGTGTTTATCTTGACGTTTCCGTTGGGGGTCGGTTTCTGGAGATGGTGTCCCGTGAAATAGTAAACCGCGTCGTAGATGTCCTTGATCTCGATAACCTTCAATCCCCAGCGCTCTTTGGCGTATTCCGCCACGTCAACCTTCTCCGTTGTGCTGTGTATCTCAACGACCCCCCCGATCTCCGTTCTGTTCGTCTTCTGCACGTACTGAATTCTCTGTCCCTCCGGTATCAGAAACAGCTCTGCACCGGCTTGATGGGCCGCTGAGGCCTTTTCAAGTATTCCACCAACCGGACCTATCGTTCCGTCGGGGTTTATCATGCCCGTCATCATGACCTTCGGGTTGAGCTTCCACCCCTCCAGTGCCGCGATTATACCAACGGTCATCGTTCCACCTGCGGAGGGGCCCCCTATGATGGGTGAATCCGCCTTTATCTGGATGAAAACATCGTACTTGTCCATGTTCACCCCGAGCACTTTGCCTGCTACCTGGGCGGCTAGCCTTGCGCTGGCCTGCATATCGACCTGGGCCAGGGGCCACGTTTCCACGTAGACGTGTCCGCTTCCGGGTGCCACAGTTATGACGAAATCCGTTGCAACCCCGACAAGCTCTCCGGTTGACGTCTTTGAGACTGCTGGGGCCTTGAGTATAACCGTGTGCCCTTCGGAGGGACATTGCGCCGCTGTGAGGGCCGCTGAAGATGCTATAAACAGAAGCACCAGTATTGATGCTATTATTCTTCTCATATCTCCCCACCGGTTTTAGTTCCATAAAGGTTTAATAAATCGTTTGTGGTTCAACGCTCTAAGGCGCCCTCTTAGCTGGAGGGCCTCCCGTTAGCCTGTGGTTTGGCCTCCCAACCACCAGAAGTGCGCTGAAATAGAGGTATTGTCCTGTACGGGCTGTTCACCGCCGCCATAGGGCCAGGATAAGCAGCAGGAGAACCAGGACCTCCAGTGAGTTTATGAGCAGGCCGATGTCTTTCTCTATGCCCCGTGAGATGGATAAGGCCTCTATCACCTTCTTTATCGCGAACAGCAGGAACGCGATGAGCAGGTACAGCGCCGCCCTCAGGTGGCTTTTTCTATACGCTATGAACGATACCCCGGCAAGGGTCAATGCCAGGAGCATGGCGATCACGGTCAGGAGGATTTCAATCATTCTCATCACCAAGGCTCGTGAGTATATCTATGAGTCTATCCGCCAGCGTTTCCCATATACCAGGACGGTAGTTCCGGATGATGCGGGCTATCAGCTCCGGGTCGTAGTTCAGGGAGTAGACCACCTTCTTCCCTTCCCGCCTGTCGCTCACCGTTCCAAGTTTCTTCAGCTCCCACATGTGGTAGCTTACGGTGGGCTGGCTTATCCCAAGGGCACTCGCTATCTCACTCTGGCTCTTCGGTCCCTCCATGAGGAGGAGCAGTATCCGTCTTCTGGTCTCTGTCGAGATGGCTATGACCAGCTTCTCGTACTCCCCTTCAAATCCAGCCGGGAAGATGTAGCGCCTCTTACCGAGCTTCCTTGAAAACACTTTCCCCTCCCTTTCGAGGACACGGAGGTGGTACTGAAGGTCCCCTATCCCCAGCCCTAGTGCCCTGGCAAGTTCCCTGAACGTCACCCCGGGCCTGTGAGTTATGTAGTTAAGTATCTCGCCACGTCTTTCCATTTTGAACCCTTAACTTTAGTGGTTCATCAATCTATAGTTCTCCAGGATGATGGTATTTTTCCTTTTTATAATCTCCGGTGCACCCGGCACTTGCCGAACGTTTAATGGTGGCCCCCGTTGGGTACACGGCAAAACGTATATATCTTGCGCGTCTAAACCCGTATGGTGGGGGGCATGGAGCTTGACGTCGGGATCATCGAGGATATTGAGACACTGCTTAAGAACCTTAACGGTTACGAGCTGTTGAGCTACGCCATCTGTAACGAGGAATGTGGGGTTGAGATATACGAATGGCTCGCCGAGCGTTCGGAGGGCCCACTAGCTTCCGAATTCCGCTACATTGCGGAGGAGAAGAGGAAGCACGCTTATATGATGAGGGAACTGTTTGAGCGTCTTTATCCTGGTATGAAGCCCCTGGAGATGAACGCACCTCCCCTCGACACCCTTCCCCTGTGTGAGAAGATCATGGAGGCCAAAACCGTCGAGGATGCCCTTGGCTTGGCCCTCCTGTCGGAAGCCCTTGGACGGGACATCTACCGCAAGCTCCAGGGCATGACCAAGGATGAATCCGTGGCCGGCCTCTTCAGGGAGCTGTTCGCAATAAAGGAGGACACCTACGAGCGGCTCCGTGGTATCTATGATCGCGTTACCGGGGAAAAAGGATAAATAGGCGTCAGATCTTCTCCAAGAGCTTTTTCCTCTTCTCCTCGTACTCCTCCTGGTTGATGATTCCCATATCGTACAGCTCCTTGAGCTTCTTAAGCTGCTCCATCGGATCGCTCTCTTCCTCCCTCCGGGGGGCGCTCTGATAGGCGGGCATGGTTCTCGTTATGAACTCCTTGGGCTTCTTGAGGATCCACGTCTCGCTGGTCATCCCCTTGTTGACCTCTATAGAAACCGGTTCGATGGCTATCGCGTTGAGGGCATCTTTTATCGCGTTTATGGCTTTCCTAGCCTCCTCCTTGTTCATCCAGCCGAGCTTTAACGTTATGTTCTCCTCACCCTCGATGATGAACTCGGACGACATGATCCCCAGTCTAACCGTCACCTGCTCCAGTTTCTGGTACGGGATGGCCTTCAGGTCGTATCTCCCAAAGACCTTCTCATCAAGGTATATTATCCTGCTGTCCGTTACTATGAGCCATTTGGGCTTTTCAAGACTCATCTTTTTCCGTATCCTAAAGAGAACCTGCTCGTTTGGTTCCAGATGACGCAGAACTCCCTTTGGGAGCTTTTCTTCTTCCCCATCCATCCACTTCACCTCCTTAAAAATGGCCATGAAAGTATATTAACCTTCTTCCCTGTAGAGGAGGAAGAGGATTCCTCCGTCGATGCCCCGGGCTACGGCTTTTAGTTCCCTCGTTACATCCCCCCTCCTTACCAGCACCTTTCTGGGAGCGTTCCCCAGCTCCATTTCGATCCTGGCGGGGCCGTTCCCCCACCCGGTTATCGGTACCTCCCTCCTCTCGTCCCCACATTCCACCGTTATGCTTCCAGGTCCTGGGTGAACCTCAACCGCAACGACCGCCCTTTCGTACGGCTCCCCCTCCCCCAATAAGATGATGAGGACTACCGTGAGGATCAGTGGGGGGATGAGCATTGGACTGACAGTTATCCCGGTCCTCTCGGTTCCGAGAACCACCAGCCACCCAACACCAATCCCGGCAAGCGCAACCAGCAGGCCGTACCCTGTGAATGTAAGGTTTTCCCAGCCTGCCCGGTGCATCATGTCATCGTGCTCGGCGGCTATCCCTAATCCGACGAGAACTATAAGGGCTGGAAGGAAGACCTGTCCCGGGCTGTCGGCGGCCTCAACGAGGCTCCGGGCGATAGGTGAAACCGAAGGAAATGCCGTGGTGAGGAGGCTGGATGCCGCGATTACGTAGGGGGCAGTGTAGAGGATCGTGGCGGCCCATACCGTCCGAAACGCCGAGAAGGTAACCATGAAAATCCCGGTCAGCAACAGCACCGCGCCGAGTCCGGCGGCCGCACCGCCCATCCCCCAGTATATGTGCCCCACAATGATTACGGCGGGGGACGCCAGCAAAAACCCCGATGCCCTCATGCGATCATCCCCAGCACAAGGGAGGCCATCGCCTCGGCGCTTGCAGTCCCTGTATCCCACACCACGACCCTGCTCCCATGACCTATCAGCACCTTTCTGATGGCCTTTTTTTCAATGTTCTCCAGGGTGCCTGTTCCGGTACCCCGATCCCCCGTGATGTCCACGATGAGGAGGGGAGTGCGCGAGCGGTACATGCCCCTCAACGTGTAGACCCCCCGTTTAAGACTGACCTCCCTGAGGGGATTTACACTGGTTATCAGGAGTATCGTGGGAGAGTAATGGGTTATCTGGTCAGCGATGCTCTTCACCGCTTCGTCCAGGCCTTTCCACCTGGAGTACCCCCCACCCCCGGACACCATCTCGTGGATGATCCTCCTGAGGTGCTTGGAGCCGGAGGAGGGCAGTACGAACTTCCCCTTTCCCAGCAGATAAAGCCCCACGTGGTACTCGTTTTCCAGGAGATGTCCCGTCAGCAGTGAGGCAAGTTCAACGGCCCGTGAGTACGTGCCCCCCACTCGTCCCGGTTCTGTGTCGGGACTGGCGTCGATTATCAGCAGCACCGTACCCCTGGCCTCCCTCTCGTATTCGTTTGCCATGGCCTGCCCCGTTCTCGCGGTGGCCTTCCAGTTGATGCTCTTCACAGAGTCCCCTGGTTGATAGCGCCGTACTTCCTTGAAATCCATTGAAGCCGCCCCCTTTAGGGCGGTTCTGCTTCCCGGGAGGCCGCGCTGTTTTAGGCCCTTCCCGTGCATGGTGATAACGTTCGCGGGAAGGCCGATGTTTAATACGCTCTCGTTTCCGTACACCCCCCAGGAACTTCTTATGCCGAGCGGGTTTAATGACAGCGCTTCCGTTCTGCGTATCCTCAGGTGCCCCCAAGCCTCCGCCTTGAGCCGGTACTTGAGTGTGGTCTCCAGTGGCCTGAGACCCTTAAACAGAAACCACCTGAGCTCTCCCTGGGGCGCCAGCCCTGGATGGGGGACCTCGCGGAGCACGATGAGTCCGATTCCTTTCGTCGCCTTTACCCTCAGGGAAACCTCTATCTCTTCCCCGGGCCCTATTCCCCTCCCCGGAAGCGTTCTCTCCACTGATATCCCCTTTGGGGGTTCTAAGAGAAATCCAAGGGCGAGTACGGTCAGTGGTACCACTGCGAGGACCATCATCCCCGGCACCATGAAAAAGACGCCCATCACAACGGCCCAAAGGGCGTAACCCACCAACTGCCTTTTCATTAACCTCCCCCCTTTAGCAGGAGGTCTATTTCCCCAAGGACTTCCTCCACGAGCTTCTTTCTGCGCTCAACTTCCTTCAGGACATACCTTCTCTTCAGCCAGCGCGGCATCAGCTTTGGTATGCGGGTTTCACTGTAATCCTCGATCCTGGAGAGCACTCGTTTCAGCTCTTCCCTTGTGGGGAGGGCGTCCCTTCCGTAGTACGCGATGTACGATACCAGATCCGTCTTCCGCCCGGTGAGTACGAACTCCCTTACTGCCTCCTCCCCCCAGGTTGAGGTTATTCGTGAACCATTCCATCCGGAGGTTATCCCCACCGGGTGCTCTTCGGGGATGAGGGCGTACGCCCACGCCGCCGCGACTACTGTTGCACCGGTAAGGGCCAGCCATCTGCCGTAGAACGCCAGTGATGGGTACTCGCTCATTAACCGTACGCTGAAATCGAGGTACAGTCCAGCAAGGCCCCCGAGAACCCCTGCGGGGATTATCGATGCGTCCGCTTTTGGGCCCCATCCACGTGATTTAGCGTACTCGGCCACCGTATAAGCTCCCAGGAACGCCGCCCCTGCGTACAGAAACGTTTCCT
Source organism: Thermococcus sp. (assembly GCA_027065835.1). Lineage (GTDB taxonomy): Archaea > Methanobacteriota_B > Thermococci > Thermococcales > Thermococcaceae > Thermococcus. The sequence continues at coordinate 10,087 of JAMONK010000092.1, forward strand.
TAACGGCGGCCACAGCGGGCACCGTGGATACCCCCAAAAGCAAAACGGCAACTCCAACCCCCCGGGCGAGCCGTTCTACCCCCGTCCTTGCGGCGTTGCCTGCAACAGCCGCCCCAATCACTGCCACAACTGCCGCAGTCTGGAGCCGGAAGCTTTTCCAGGGGAGCAGTGCAACCGCCAAGATTACTCCCATCCACCTGAGGATGCTACCCGTTTCATGTCCCCCCGCCATCTCGGAGAGTACCAGCAGCAGCCAAAGAACGATGAACGCCCGCAGTGCCCCCTCCAGAATGGAAACATGTTCAATGGCGACGTAAACTATCGCAAGCCCGCCGGTGTAGGCGGCAACCCTTCCCAGCCTCTCATACATAACACTCACCCCTCACCGTCCTTCTGAGGATGCGGTAGAACTCGACGAATTCCCTTCTCGTGATCCGTTCCCTCCCGTACCTCGCACGCTCGAAGATGTCCGTTAAGAGCTTCAGGCTATCCTCCCCATGCAGAGAGTGCTTCAGGGCCAGGAAAATCTCTCTGGGCGTTTTCTCCGTCGTCCTCACTCCTGTGGACTCAACCCACCTGAGGAAGCACCCCTCGTAAAGCTCCGCTACCCCGTGGTTGTACCTCGCCACCACCCTAACCCTTGCCCGTCCGGTGTTTCTTCCGCAGACTGCCTCTATTCCGTGCTCTCCCGCTTCCAGCTGTATCCGGAACCTCTTACCTCTCCCCAGGGGGTTCCCATTCACGTAGACCTCCGCTTCACAGTTCGTCTCAAACTCCACGGCCTCTCCCTCCTCGAAGAGGGGGATTCCGTCGGGAAAGACTATTGCCACGCCGCCCCCCGTTCTGGCCGCGTTCCTCTTTCTTCTACGTGCCAGGATAAGGAGAAGGGATATCACGACTGGTACGGTCAGGTACCTCCAGTCGGTTCCTTCCCCCTTTACGCTCAGCGTTCCCTCCACCTTCGCCGGGAGGTAGTATCCTGCCCCCGAAAACGTCACCGCGATGGTGAGGTTCTTTTTGTGTTTCCCCACGGGGACGTTGAAAACCGCTATTCCCGAGCCGTTTGTCGTGGAGGTAAGGCTCACCCCATTGGCCTCCGCATTCAACGTGACCCCGACAACTGGCCTTCCAAGGCCGTCTGTTAGGAGAGCGGGCACTTTTAGAATACCACCCTCGTGGATGGTTGCGTTCAACAGTCGTATTTCGGTCGGGGAGAAGACGGTGAAGTTTAAACCTCCCAAGAGGGTTCTACCCCAGTACACGCCAATCGACTGTCTTCCAACTTCCCTCAGGGGCCCCAAATCCGCGCTGAAGGACCCCCCTCTAACCGTTACGTTGCTGCCCTCCCCGGACGCCGTCAGAATCCTCAGCGCTCCGTTCCCCATACCATCCACGTACCCCTCGAGCTTCAGTTTTTCCCCAAGAAGGGGTCGGCTGACGGTTTTAACCTCTACCCTAACCGCGATAACGGTAACGTCTGCCGTTATCCCCTGGTATTCCCCGTCTCCCCCGTACCGGATTGTCAGGATGTGCCTCCCGGGCTTCCTCACGGTGAGGGCTATCTCGAACCTCCCGTTGATGGCCGTGACGTTCCCTATAGGTTTCCCATCGATGTAGTACGTGAGGTTCCCGTTTATCGGGCTCCCGCTCCCGCCGTATAAAGAGCCCCTGAGAAACGTCGGGCCTGCCTTAAAAATCACCTCTCTTTGGATGGATATCCGCGATGTGCCGCGCACGTAGGCCTTTAGGGGCACGAAGCCCTCCGTAACTGGGGAACCTGCAACTGGGATGTAGTGGACGTTAATCGTTCTATAACCCGGCGGAACGTCCGGGGGTATCCTGCAGTTGAGGACGAAGGATCCGTTTTTGACCTCTCCTGCCCCCACAACGTGTAGTCTGCCCCCGTAGGTCAGGGTGGCGTAGACCTCGCCCTCCTCGGTGTCCGTTGAACCGCTCAGTATCAATACCCTCCCCGCGTCCACCGTGCTTCTCCGCGAGAAGACCATCAGGTTCGGCGGCGTGATCACCCTCATGGGGAGGAACAGGCTGTATGTGCCGTTTGCGGTCGAAGCCGTCACATCGAAGATGTACCACCCATGTTCTGCCTCCCATGGGACGTTTAGCACCAGCGTGGACTTAAATGTCCCCGTGCCGTTCGTTGGTGTCAGCATCCAGGGAAACGGAAGTTTCGCATCGCTGAACGGGGCGTTGACCGTAAGATGCGTGTCCGCAGTTCCGTTCACATGCACCCCAAGATCCCGTGCGTCCCCCGGCGTCAGCTGCAACAGGGGCCTTTCCACCGTCAGCTTGGGACTCCCCGAAACTTCCAGCCAGGCGATGGCCCACCCACCCATGGGGGTGCCGTTTACCTCCACCGACCCATCGATTATGACGGGGTACATTCCGGGAGACTGGAACTTTCCAAGACTGATCGTGTGCTCTCCTGGCCCCAATGTGGTTTGGAACCGCCCTTTTGGACTCCTCACGGTCAGGGTGATGTTTCCCTCTACGGCAACGTTCTCCACAGTCAGGTTTACTCTTGCAGTCTCGTTTGGGTTCAGTTCCTGCACCCGCGGACTCACGCTCATCTCGAAGGGTCTGAAGGCGTTTGGATCTTCCCCGGAAAGCGGGTCGAAGGTCAACCATCCGGCGCCATTGAAGTAAACCTCCGTCCAGAACCATCTGTTTTTTTCGGTGATGGT
>JAMONK010000093.1 GCA_027065835.1 Thermococcus sp.
TATTCTTTAGAACCAGGACAAAGCCCCTCTCAAAGGGAATAACATCGTCCAGGGGCTCTTCGAACTCAAAGTCCAGGATAGTAAGGGATGAGGTTGAGATTTCCACCCTAACGTTGTTTTGAACCTTCATCGGTGAGGGCTCTGCCAGTAGAACTTTGAACGGTAGGGCCTTACCAAGAAGGTCTATCTCAACAGTCTCACTTGTTCGGACTTCCTTTCCCCGTAGCTTCTGGAGGATCACGTCTTCAAAGCCAGGAGGAAGCTCTGCATCAAAGAGGGGTTTTAGAACGATCTTCATGGAACCACCAGGAAAAAATTGGTAGAAGAGAAAAAAAGGTTAACGTTAGATGACCCTCCACCTGAGCCTCAACAAGGGTGGAAAGGCCTGTATGGGCCGTGATACCTTGGTGTTGGCACGTCCCGACTCACTCACTCTCAATATCGCCCCAAGCAGGACGTGCTCCCCGTTTACAACGTCCTCCGTCACCTGCCAGACCATAACTCCGCCGAGGCCCTTTGCGAGGGCGTAGCGGGTCTTCTCGGCGACGCTCTTCGGGTCGTCGTAGGTCAGAAAAGTCCCGTTGGGGCAGTACGCCCAAGGAACCTTCGCCTCATCGCTCCAGAGGACGGAGCAGTTTCCAATGAGCTTTACAACTGAGGAGTAGGGAACCTCGTCGGTCGCGTTTTCAAAGCTCTGGTAAAGGCCGAAGTTTCTCCCGGGAACGCCGGTGAAGGCCCGTCCGTAGAAGGGAATCCCGAGGAGGAGCTTCTTCGCGGGAACCCGCCCGAGGTACCAGCTAACCGTTTCGTTCACGCTTCCCGGCCCGAAGCCGGGGTAGTAGAGCGGGGCGTTGAAGTAGGTGATGTTCAGCCAGGGACCTGCATAATCGTAGGTCATTAAGCCGATGTAGTCCACGAGACCGCTGATTTTCCCCCACTCAACGCACGAGGCGGTATCCGTGTCGGCCGGCGCGGTTACGGTTATTGTGTAATCCTCCCCGAGCGTCTCCCTGAGCGTTTGGAGTAGCGCTAAAAACTCCTCGCCGCCGTTGGGAACCCAGCAGGGGAACTCCCAGTCAACGTCAACGCCGTCGAGGCCGTATTTCCTAAGGATTGCAAGAACGCTCTCAGCGAAGGTCCGCCTTCCGGCTTTGGAGGAAGAGAACTTCGAAAAGTTTTCGCTGAACGTCCAACCGCCCACGCTCACGAGGAACTTAACTCTTGGATGGGTTCGTTTGAGCTTATGGAGTTCTTCAAGGTTAATCCTGTCAGCATAGGAGTCGCCGAAAACCACCGTTCCGTTCGCGAGGGGCCGAAGGAAAGCGTAGACGACGATACTGACGTTACCGAGCGGAATCTCCGAGGGGCTGAAGCCGTCGTAGAGCGCCCAGTAGGGATAGTAAACGCTTACTGTGAAAGCGGAGGCATAGGCGGATGTCCCAACTAGTAAGATGGAAAGCATCACAACGGCAAACCGTTTCATGTGGACACCTTAAAATTTATTTTCTTGTTTTAAAATTTAAAAGGCCTTCCAAAAACCTTTTAAGTAATGTGTCGTTCGATATATCGGTGAAGTTAATGGAGAGGCCGAACTTCAGAGGATACATGAAGATCCTTATACTCGACCTGCTCCGCGAGCCCAAGCACGGATATGGGATAATGGCGGAGCTTGAAAATGAATACGGGATAAAACTCAGTGCAGGAACGGTGTATCCAATCCTTGCATCGCTGAAAAAGAGCGGCCTAATTGAAGTCACTGAGAAGGGAGAGAGGGATAGGAAGAATTACGTTGTCACCTCAAAGGGATTGGATTACCTGAAGGAGCATTCGGAAGAGGTGGAAGAGGCCAAGAGAAAGCTTCGGGCGTACAAGACCTTCCTCGAACTGGGAGGTGAGGAGCTGAAAGTGGCCTTCAGGGAGCTCTTCAGGAACATCGAGGAGCTGGATGAGGCTCAGAGAGAGGAAGTCAAGAAGACGATTGAAGAGTGTGCGAGAAGGATACGTCTGATTCTGTTGGGTGAGTGATATGGACGCTCCAGACTGGAAAGAATACTTCGAACTCATGAAGGAGAGTGTTCCTCTCGTCATACACTATCCGATATGTGGTGGGGGCGAGGAGTGCATCTACGTCTGCCCGTTTGGTGATGAAATATGGGAAGTCGTTCCAATGAAAGTCAGTCTCTTCGGCGTCAAGTACCGCGTCAGGCTCAGGCCGTTTATGAAGAATCCGGATGCCTGCAGGAAGTGCTACATATGCGTTCAGGCGTGTCCGACCGGGGCCCTGCGTCCGGTGGATAAACCCGTTAAGCATCCGGCCATTGTGTTGATCTATAACACCCTGAAACTCCCGTTCAAGAAGAAATATGGCATTAAATTCGTGTTCAGGGACGAACACGCCGAAAAATTCCGGAAGAATAATTCTCCGGATGTTTATTCCTCTGGAGGTGGGGATAATGGAAAACGCGATTGAGGTTGAGAACCTCGTTAAGAAGTACGGCGATTTTGAAGCCGTTAAGGGTATCTCCTTTAAAGTGAAAAAGGGCGAGATATTCGCCTTCCTCGGGCCAAATGGGGCCGGTAAGACGACGACCGTTCACGTCCTCACAACTCTTCTCAAACCCACCGCGGGCAAAGCCATAGTTGCCGGTCACGATGTCGTTGAGGAGCCGATAGAGGTCAGAAGGAAAATAGGCATAGTTTTTCAGGATCCGAGCGTCGATAGGGAACTCACTGCCTAT
>JAMONK010000094.1 GCA_027065835.1 Thermococcus sp.
CGGCATAAAGACATCCACTTTCCCGGTACCATCGTTTAGAGAGAGCTTGAGGTTTGAACCAACGTGGGATACGTCCACGATGTTACCCTCAACGACCACGAGCCGTCCCGCCATCCCCTTAGTAAGCAGACCAATGGGACGTACGGCGGGGGTCCTCGGCTCCACTACCCCCAGGTAAGAGACCACCAGCTCCCCCTGGTCGTTAACAAGCCCCGCGGCCTTAACCACAGATCCGCTATCGGTGGTGAAGGGGTCGATGGCCGAGAGAGTCGCCCTATCGGAGAGAACCGTCAGCGAAGCGCTCCCGTTCGATAGGGTAACGGCGTAAAGGCCACTCTCATAGGATATAGTCTCAAGCCGTCCCTCTACACTTACCATGGAGCCCACAAGAGTGGGGACCTCCCCAAACGAAACCTCCGGGGCCTCACTGGCGCTCTCAATCTCAACATCACCCAGACTCCTGACTATAAGCTCCGGGCTACCGTGATAGAGATAGACGAGCCCGCTACCATGGAACATATCACCCCTCTCGACCGTGAAGTTGTTCGAAAGGAGAAGAACCGCAGGTACAAGAACCGTCACCCTGTCCTCTCCCGTATCAACCGTCATGAGGACACCGGAACTAACGTTCCTGACCTCCGAGACCACGCCCCCAAGGGCCACAAACCGTCCGTTAAGGTCCTTGGTCAGGGACCTCACGTGCTCCGGAGTCGAAGTGTTCATACGGGAGATGAACTTCAGACCGCCGAGGTACTGGAGGATACCGTACGTGTAGGTCTCCCTGACCTTGAGCTGAACTTCAAGGCTAACGTTGTCTCCCGGGAAAGGCAGCTTTCCCTCCTTCAACATCTCACTGGCAAGGGGGTCATAAACCCTAACGTCAAGGGTTCCCGTACCATCGTTAACCGAAAAACTTAGGGAGAGCTTACCCCCCGATTCCGAGACCCTTGGGACGCTCACGACGGTTCCCGTTACCTTGACCACGGCGTAGTTCATCATGTAGTTACCGTAAGCGTCGCTTATTTTCACGGCCGGTGCCTCCGCCGCCTGAGCGAAGATAAGCATCAGAGCAACCCCAAGCACCGAGATCAACACTGAGATGTACTTAAGCAATGAAACGTTCATTCTCTTGGTCTCTTTGAGCCCATGGTAGTACAGGCGCTTTTCCTTCCCATTTGAATCAGACCCATTTCCACCCACAAGCATCCCTCCAGATGAGCAGGCTACAACTTTTGAGACGTAGCAAACTACTAGGTGGGGCGTATTTTTAACGTTTACCCAGCCACGACACGACGTAGGGGAAATGGACAACATCCTAAAAAGCATAGCAAAACCAAACAACTAAATATTTTACAAGGTTACCCGCAGAACAGTTCGCGTTAAAACTAATGTATAAAGCAAAAAGCTTTTAGTACCACGGGTGTTGTTATAACTATTTGAGGGGATACCTATGTCGAACGACGATGGAGTCCCAAAGGACCTTCTCGAACGGGTTAAAAAAGACCAGGGAGTGCTGAGCAGGATAGCCTCGATCTTTCCGGGGTACAGGGGGTACAAGAAAAAAGAACAGCTGAGGGGTACTGACGACATAATACGGAGGGGCACGTTCAGGGTCCTGCAGGAAGCCTCATCCAACCTCCGGGAAAGTTACAGAAGGGCGGTAAGGTACTCACTCATGGACGAGGCGAGGGAAATCGAGAGCCTCTACCTCCTGTGTGACTCGCTCGCGCAGTCGATCCTCCACGCCCCAAGGGGATACAAACCCATAGCGGGAACAACGAGCGTAAAAGAGGACGACCTCAATAAGCTTCTGGAATTCGATGCTTCCCTGGCAGACATTGTAGAAACGATAAAAGAAAAAACAGGCGAAGTTCACACGGCGATACTCCAAAAAGACATCGATGGACTGAGTTCTGCGATTTCAACGTTGAGAGTGAAGCTTGATGAACTCGAAACCCTGATGAGAAGAAGGGATGCCCTTCTTGATGGTATCATGTGATGAGGGTGATGGTGATGGCAACTCAAAAAACAAACGTTATAGAGTGGAAAAACGCCGGACCGGATGACATCCTCTGGGTTTATCCCTACGAGGATATACGCTGGGGTTCTATGGTGGTCGTCAAGGAGTCAGAAGTGGCAGTCTTCATGAGGGACGGAAAGGTCTACGACGTTCTGCCCCCAGGAAGGCATACGATAACAACCCAAAACCTGCCCCTGCTGACGAGGGCGTTCAAATTCCTGGCCGGGTATGGAGAAACACCCTTCAAGGCCAGGGTAGTTTTCGTGTCGCTCAAACAGTTCATGGGCAAGTTCGGAACCAAACTCCGGCTGAAACTCAGCCCCAAAGCATCCTGGATGACCGAGATGCAGACCTTCGGCACATTCTGGTTCAGGATATCAGACCCGGTTCTGTTCCTCACGCAGCTGGCGGGAACCCAGCCCTACTTCACATCAAAAGACGTCACCACCTTCCTACGCTCCTATTTCAACGAGGCGATTATCCAGGAGCTCTCAAAGTACTCCGTGATGGAAGTTCAGACGAAGCTGGAAGAGATAACCATGAAGATGAAGGCCGGGACCCTCTACGACAGCTTCAAACAAAAGGGGCTGGAGCTTCTGGACGTGAAGTTCCAGGGGGTCTCCTTCCCGTACCTGGAGAAGCTCGAAAACGAGGACCCCACCTACGGTGTCGCCCTCATGAGCGCCCTCCAGAGTGGAGACGAG
>JAMONK010000095.1 GCA_027065835.1 Thermococcus sp.
CGAGGCCATGAGTTCCTACCTGAACGGCACCCAGCCGATTCACATACTTCCCCCGTCCCTCTCCAAGAACACCCTCAACTACCGCGTGGGCTTCTGGATATACCCGTACGAGGCCGTTGTCGTCACCTTCATCATAAACCAGAACTACTCCTACCGCATCCCGATGCAGGATTACCAGGACGCCTGCGGTGGGGAAGATCAGCTGTCGGATCTGAGCTACACCAACGGAACCTTAACCAAGGGTCATATCCTCACCAAGGACGATATCGGGACCATGGTCTGTGGGGTGGTATATCCCGAGCTTCTCAACGCTCCGAAGATAGTGTACATGCAGAGCCTCTTCCCCCTCCGCGACGGAAACATCAAGGTTCTGAAATACGAAGGCGTGGTGCACTTCAACATCACCAACGTTCCCTCCAACGGGGAGTTCAGAACCTTCTTTGCGGCGGCGATTCCGGTGATATTCAAGGGGGCCAACATCACGGGCTTCACCCCAAACTACACCATGATGTACAGCGACTACGTTAAGACGTTCATCTGGAGGTACATGGGCGTTGAGGCGCCCTCTTCACCGCAGCCCCCAAGCATGCCCCAGCCTTCCAACATGTTCCAGCTTACGAGTACCCTAATAACCGGTCCCAGTGTTGAACCTGCTGTCACAAGACCCCCCACGGAGCCGGAGTTTGATTTCCCCGTGTGGATAATCTTGATGGGGAAGGAGGTTGAAATAACCTACCATATCAGCTGGACGAACGAGGGGCGGTGAGAGCTGGTGCTGGAAGAGAAAAAAAAGAAGGGCACCCCCTCCTGGATAGATGAGATACTGAACGAAGAGGATGATCTCCTTGAGAATGTTCTTAAAAAGGGAAAGGAGACGCCTTCTAAAGAAAAGAAAGGAGCCACGGAACTCCCATTTTCGGGTGGCGGGTCGTCCCTGGAGGATATCCTTGGTGGGGGTGAGAAGGAGGAGCCCTCAACGGGCAGGAAGGAGGAGCTTCCTATACCCTTCCTCAGTGAGGAGAGTAAGACCAACCTGGATGAGATACTGAGCAGGCCCACAACCCCAGAGGAGGCGATGAGGGAGCGCCCAACCGGGGCGGAGGTCCTCAACGAGATACTGGTTAAGGAGGAACCCAAGAAGTCAAAGACCCTATCCCGTCCCAAAACCCCTTCGTCCATTCAGGATATCCTTGGATCTGCTTCTTCGTCCCAGGAGAGTGCTTACGCTGGTCGTGCTGAGGTTCTTGACGCCTACGGTAACGTCAGGATTTTGAGGGTTAAGGGAGAGCCCATCCCCATATACGAGATCCGCCTTCCAAAGCTGACGAAGGAAGAGGATGACCTGCTGAACATGATCAGGGACAGGGCGATAACGGAGATCCACATCGACCCGACGTCGATACCCGACCCTGAAGAACGCAGGCGCGTGTTTATGAACGCCGTAAGACGGCTCATAAAAGACGCGGCCCCAACCTTCTCCGAGGGAAGGGTTGAGGTGCTCTCCGAGATAATAGTTCAGGGCATGATAGGCTATGGAAAACTGGATTTTCTGGTCCGCGATGATAACCTCGAGGAAATAATGGTTATAGGCAGCCGCAGGCCCGTGTACGTATGGCACAGGCGTTTTAACATGTGTAAAACCAACATCACCTTCTCCGAGGACAAAGAGATCCTCAACATTATTGAACGTATTGCAAGGCAGGTTGGGAGACGCATAGACCAGCAGAGCCCGCTCCTCGACGCCCGCCTTCCGGATGGAAGCCGTGTCAACGCTACCATCCCTCCAATCAGCCTGGATGGCCCGACTATAACAATCCGTAAGTTCAAAAAAGATCCCCTGACTATCATAGACCTGATAAAATACGGCACCATGAACAGTGAGATAGCCGCCCTCCTCTGGCTGTTCGTTGATGGCCTCGGGGTTAAGCCCGCGAATATACTCGTCGCCGGTGGAACGGGTTCCGGTAAAACGACAACCCTGAACTCCCTGGGAATGTTCATCCCGCCGAGCGAGCGTGTTATCTCGATAGAGGATACGGCGGAGCTTCAGCTTCCCGTTGAACACTGGGTAAGGCTTGAGACCCGGCCGCCAAACATCGAGGGCAAGGGAGAGATCACCATGGACGACCTGGTTAAGAACACCCTCCGTATGCGTCCTGACAGGATCATCGTGGGTGAGGTTCGTGGGGCCGAGGCGAGGACCATGTTCACCGCCATGAACACGGGACACGACGGTTGTATGAGCACAATACACTCCAACAGTGCCCGCGAGACCATCGTAAGGTTGGAAAGTCCCCCTATGAGTGTCCCCAGGATAATGATCCCCGCCCTCGATATCATTATAATGCAGGTGAGGTTCCACAGCAGGAAAAAGGGCACTATCAGGAGGATAACGGAAATAGCAGAGGTCTCCGGAATGGAGGGAGAGAGCATACAGCTCAACAAACTCTACAAATACGACCCAGCCAAGGACGAGCTGGTTCCGACGGGGGTTCCAAGCAGGGTTATAAACGACCTCTCCCACCACACCGGGATGAGCGTTACCGAGCTTGACCTTGAAAAGGAGAAGAGGAAGATCATTCTGGACTGGATGATCGAGAGGGGTATCCGGAGCATTGAGGAGGTTGGCCACTACCTCCGTATGTTCTACATAGATGAAGAGGCATTGCTGAAGAAGATAGAGGCAGAGGGCAGTGTCGAGACCAGCAAGCAGATTAGGAGTATAATCTAAGGGTGATTATCATGGGGGTCATCGATGGTTTCCTGACGTTCCTGGAAAGGCTGGGTGGGAAAACAACGGAAGTCGCTGAAAAGCCAATTCGAAGGCTTCCGCAGGGAAAGACCGTTCAGGAAAGGCTAAGGGCCCTTAAGGAAATACAGAGGGAGGTAACGGAGGAAGAAGAGACACCCCCCAGGGAGAAGGAGATTGAGGAGCTTCTCGAATGGAGAAAGCAGGAAATAAAACGGCCGTTCTCTGAGAGGCTTGCCGATGCCATGCTACACTACTTCCGGGGGCCCGTTGAGTCCCTCACAAGCTCTCTGAAGGGGCTGGACGAGGACCTGTTTAGGGCCAACATAACGACTCCCAAAGACAGGTACGTTGCCACCATGCTCGGTGTTAGTATATTCCTGGGGCTTTTTTCCATACTCGTGGCGTACCTCCTTTACATGCCGGTGACAACCTCCCTCCTGATAGGCTTCCTGGGTTTTGTGGGGGCGTTCTTTTACATGAGGCAGTACCCCAAGCTTGTTTGGAAGCGCAGGGTCGCCGACGTGGAGAGGGCCATGCCCTACGCCCTCAGGCACATGGCGTCCCTCCTGAGCGCGGGCGTAGGCATCTCCGAGGCCCTTCTGTCTGTGGCCAAAGCCGACTACGGTGCCATCTCCGAGGAGTTTGACCTCATTATAAGGGACATGCGCACTGGTTCTTCCTTCGAGGACGCACTCGCGAAGTTCGATGAGAAAATGGCCTCCGACAGCATCAGCAGGGTCGTCAAACAGATCCTCAGGGCCGTCAAATTCGGTGGAAACCTGGCGGACATACTGTATAAGCTTGCGGAGGACTTCTCCTTCGAGTACAGAATGAAACTGATGGAGTACGTTCAGAGGGTAAACGGTGTGGCCTTTATCTACATGTTCATGACCATAGTCATGCCCACCATGTTCGTCGTAGGTATCCTCGCGGGTTCGATGATGACCCAGACCCTCATAATGCCCACTGAAACCCTGGCAGTCGTACTGCTCCTCGCGTTTCCGATGCTATCGCTTATAATCGTTAACATGATCAAAAAGGGAGAACCGAGGTGAAGCGTCATGGCAAAGAGATTATCGTCCTCATTGATTTCCCTCACCGAGCGCCTGATCCCGGAGAGGTGGCTTAGAAGCTATGAACTCTTCGTGTACTCCGCAAACCTGAACTTTATGGCTTTGGAGTTCCTCGTGATCTCCCTGCTCCTGGGTGTCATATTCGGTGCAGCCGTTGCACTTTTCAACGTTCTTTACGGCCTGATAGCTTTCCTAGCGGTGTTCATCGGGATCGCGTTCATATACCCGTACTGGAGGGTAACAAAACGAGTTGATGAGATGGAGCGGATGCTCCCAGATGCTTTCTTCTACCTGGCCAGCTCCCTCAGGGCCGGAATATCGTTTTCTGAGGCGCTTGAGGAGCTCACCACCGCGAACTTTGGGTCACTGACCGACGAGTTCAGGAGAACCGTGGCCGAGATAAAGAAGGGACGCCCGACCGTCGATGCTCTGAAGGCGTTCGCACTTAGGAACAGGCGGTCCTCCGTTATCTATCGTTCGATGATGATAATCATCGAGGCCCTGGAGAGGGGCGCACCTATGGGGGACGTCCTCGTCTACGTTGGCAACGACGTCAGGGAGATACTCAGAATAAAGCAGGAGCGCAAGGCATCGACCGGTATGCAGGTCATGTTCTTCATAATCACGAGCGGCTTCATCGGGCCCCTCATACTTGGGATCGTGACCCAGGTTATGGGCTCCATGGGTGGGGGGGCTACGGCAGTTTCCCTCCCCGTCTCCGCGATAAAGAACATCCTCCTGATATTCGTCGGCATTCAGGCGATAATCTCGGGTCTTGGAATAGGAGTAATAAGGGAAGGGAAGTACTCGTCCGGCCTCAAGTACGGCGTGCTGATGCTCGTTATGGGGATATTGATCTTTGAGGGGGCGACTTCCCTGAACATCTCTATGTGATTACTCCTCTTCCCCTTCTTTACCCTTCTGAACGTCCACTATCTCCACGTCGAATATCAGGGTTTTCCCGGCCAGGGGATGGTTAAAGTCCAGTTTAACGCTGTCTCCCTCTATCGAGGCAATCTTGGCTATTCCAGAGTCCGTCATGACGTACATTCCTTCCACTGGCTCAACACCAACATCCGAGAACTGTGAAAGGGGCACGTCCACGACGAGCTCGGGGTTCGGCATGCCGTAGCCCTTCTCCGGTGGGATGGTTACGGTTCTCTTCTCACCGGTCTCCATTCCTATCAGGGCCTCGTCTAGACCTGGAATTATCTCCCCGACGCCAACGTTCACGCCCAGGGGACCGTATTCCCTGTCCTCAACGTATATCCCGTTCTCCTTGGCGATATCCTCGTAACTCGTGTCAAAGACCTCTCCATTCTCAAATCTGCCTACGTAGTTGAACACCACAAAATCCCCAGTCTCAATCTTCATTTTCTTCACCAACTTAAAAGATCCGTCGTCCAAGCTAGCCGCGAACCCTTATAACGTTTTTGGTCAACAGTACCCACCTATGTGAACTACGTGAACCAGAAGGCATATAAGGAAAGGCGGCCTATCTCTACAGCGGTGTTTATATGGGATACCTTGCCGACATGCTTCGGGCGGAGTACGAAGACCTTGTTGTTAAAGACGTGTACACGTCAAAACTCGGCGACACCGATGTCGAGATACTTGAGGTGTCGTCAGGTGAGCAGAAGTTCATAGCCATGTTCCAGAGCAGGCCCCTTAAGGAGGGCATTTTCAGGTGGTCCCTGATAATAACCAGCCCAAACAACACGAGGACGCTCAAGGGAATGGACCCACTAGACGGGATAAAGCTCGCCCTCAAGTCGAGCATAGACGCTATGATGAAGGGTATGGAGGAGTGAGCTACTCCTCAGGCAGTATGTAGTAAACGTAGTGTGGCCTGAGGCTCACCTCGTCAATGAACACGACGGTGCCGGTCTCCGGGGGCTTCAGGTAGTGCACTTCTCCTTTTTTGGTTGTCACGGCTGCGAATGGATCTCCCCTCCTCACCCTGTTGCCAACGTTGGCTATCAGCGTCTTCGTGTAGCCTTCGACCGGGAGCATGAGAAGTTCGTCGCCCTTCTTCAGATAGATCCTGGTTCTGCCGTCCGGGAGGACCAGTATGGCGTCCGCCTCTATCCTTCCCTTCGTTTTGTCCACGTAGAGGTAGAACCTGTCGTACACCTCCTTCTTGAGGAAGGTTGCTTTTCCGGTTTCTATGAACGTTGGAAGGTTTTCGCCCGGTTTTGACCAGACCTCCAGGTTATCCTGTATTATTACGCACTCCTCCTTCATGATCTTTCCATCGGTACACTCCCCTTCGTTGCACTCGACGTAAAGCCTTGGAAGCCTCTCCATCTTCTCACCACCTTTACTTATATGTAAAAGTTTTTAAACCTGAGCATGTATGGTCCTATGGTAGGTATGTCCACCAAGGTAAAAAGTCTATCCCTCGCTGGACTTACAATGTTCCTGATGGCAATGTTAATGCATCCGGTTATTAGAATAGACTCCGGAACCGGGAAACATTCCATGGAGTACTTCGGCTTCATAATGATGGCCCTCGCCGGGATCGGGGTCCTGTTCTTAGTCCTCCTCTTTTTAAGCTGGCGTGATATACCGCTGAAGGGAAGAGAAACCTACGCCGTTACCCCCCTTCAATTCGTCCTGTACCTCGTCTCGGCGGTGATCGTTGCGTTCTTCTTCCTCATGGGGCCCTACTCCAGGATCAATCTCGGGGTCAAGGCGGCTAACTCGTCTGGGATCTTTTTGAACCGTTCTTTGGGGCAGAACGTTCAGACCTACGGCAAGGAGAGCGCAGGTGGGCACTCCATTCCCTACTTTGGGTACCTCCCGTACTTTATAAGCCTCGTCGTGCTGGCCGTACTCGCCTATTTCCTCTGGCTTTATTATAAGGAGGCTCTCCGGAAACGTGAGAGGAAGGAAATGCGCCGCCGGGCGGAGCTCTTTGATAAAAGGCTCGGTGAGGTGGGATTGGGTATGTTTAAAAACCCCCGTGATGCCGTGGTTGGGATATACAAAAACGCCGTCCTCTGGCTTGAGGCCCTCAATCTACCCTACAAGGAGAGCTGGACCCATTGGGAGCACGCCGGTCACGTCAGGTACATGCATGAGACGTTTGCCAGGTTGACCGCGCTCTTTGAGAAGGCGAAATACGCGCCCGAGAAGGTCACCTGGGACGACGCCGCGAGGGCCCTTGAGGCGTACAGAAGAATGAGGGAGGGTCTGCATGAGGGGGAGGTTTGAGGTTCTCCTCGTCGTATCGTTCATACTGATCGCGATCCTTTCGGGCTCATACGCCGTTAGATGGTTTTCGGTTGTTGCCCTGGGGGCGGTACTTGCCCTGTTCCTTTTTTCCGGGGGTAACCTCCCGGTTCTCTACCGTGGACTGCTGGCAAGGGAGAAACCGGAACGCAGCCAGAAACTGCTTTCTGATTTTGAGAGGACGGTACGGCTCGTTCAAAAGGCGAAGGGCGGCAGGACTGCAAGAAAACTTGTGGCCGACAGGATAGCGGAGATGTACGCAATGGCCTCTGACGATTATAACCAGACCTTCCGGAGGATTCAGTCCGAGCCCAACCGAGCGATTCGGGTGCTCTATGGGGAGGGTGACTTTTTGGATAACCTGGAGAAATCACTTGAGATTGTGGAGGGTGATATAGATGAAAGCGGAGGAAGTAGGTCTCAAGGGGAAGGAAGTTCTGAACGAAGTTAAAAAGGCGATAGTTGGAAAGGATCAGGTTCTGAAGCTCGTGCTGACGACGATACTGGCGGATGGACACGTGCTCATAGAGGACCTTCCGGGGTTGGCC
>JAMONK010000096.1 GCA_027065835.1 Thermococcus sp.
CTTGGGGTGCGGTTCACGCGCGTTCAATTCACCCCCGACCTGTTGCCGAGCGATATACTCGGGGTCAGTGTCTTTAACCAGAAGACGCTGGAATTCGAGTTCAGAAAGGGGCCGGTCTTTACCAACGTGCTGCTGGCCGATGAGATAAACCGCGCACCCCCCAAGACCCAGTCTGCCCTCCTTGAGGCCATGCAGGAGAGGCAGGTCACGATTGAGGGAACGACCTACCCTCTCCCAAGGCCGTTCGTGGTCATAGCAACGCAGAACCCCATAGAGCAGGAGGGAACCTATCCCCTTCCTGAGGCCCAGCTAGACCGCTTTCTGGTGAGGCTCCGTGTAGGTTATCCGGACCGGGGGGAGGAGCTGGAGATTCTGCGGAGGAGAATGGACCGCAAGAAAGAGGAGGTTGATATAAGGGCCGTGACAACCCCAGAGGAAGTCCTTGAAATGCAGAGGGCGATCGAGGAGGTCTACGTGAGCGACGCCATTCTGGAGTACATAACCGACATAGTGGCCGTCACCAGGAACGATAGGAAGGAGATAGACGTTGGGGCATCCCCCAGGGGAAGTCTGGCCCTGCTTAAGCTCTCCCGTGCGTACGCCGCCCTGGAAGGCAGGGACTACGTCATCCCCGATGATGTAAAAGCCGTGGCGGTACCTGCCCTCAGCCACAGACTTATCCTGAAGAGGGAGTTGTGGTACACAAAGGTCAGCCAGGATAGTATCATGGCGAAACTTCTGGATCGCGTTCCCGTTCCCAAATTTGAGTAATGAGTGATGGCCATGACGGAGTTCAAGATTACAGAGAAAGCTGAATACCTCTTCATGGCTCTATGGGTCCTGGTACTGGTGGCGTTTTTCCTGCTTCGCTGGGAGATGGTCTACATTGTACTACCCATGCTCTGGCTGCTCTTTGTTGCCGTCTTTTTCTTCAAGCCAACGCTTGACGTTGAGGTGAGCAGAAAACTTCCCCACGATAGGGTGCTGGAGGGGGAGATCATCGATGTCGAGCTCCGGTTGAAGGCCAACGAGAGGATCCCCAGTCTTCGGGTCCGGGATATGATTCCCGAGGGTCTGGAGGTCGTTGAGGGAAGCAACTCCCGCGTTATGTCCCTCCGTAAGGGGGAAGAACGTGTTCTGAGGTACAGGGTCCTTGTAAAGAGGGGGGTCCATCCGTTTGAGAGGATCCTGTTGAGCTACGAGGATCCTTTTGGTCTCTTCCATGTGGATCGCGTTGAGGACATCTACCAGGAGCTGGTCGGTGTTCCACGTATTCAAGACGTTCCAACGCCTTATTCGACGAGAGGAACCAAGATAACCGTTGGACCGCTCCCATCGCCAAGGGTGGGGGAGGGCGTTGAGTTCCACGCGATAAGGGAGTACCAGCCCGGCGACCCGCTCAAGATAATCAACTGGAAGGCCACCGCCAGGACCGGCAGGATAATGGCCAACGAGTACGAGAGCGAGCGCAAGGTTGACGTCGTCTTCATAGTAGACGCGTCCTACACGGGGTTCATTGTTTTCGACGACCTCGTGCGGGCTGCGGCGTCCCTGATGCTCAACGCGCTCAACGACGGCACCAGTTTCGGTCTTCTCCTGGCCGAGGAGGTTCCGCTCTGGGTGCGCGTTGATTACGGCAAGAGGCACTTCTTCAAATGCATAGACTTCCTGAGCACCGCAAAACCCGACGTGAACAACATGATAGCCTACCAGGTTGAGCACCTCATCCGCAGCCGCTTTCCCCCCAGGGCCCAGCTCCTGTACTTCTCCCCCCTCCTAACCGAGGAAAGCAGGGACGCACTTAGGACCATGTCGGAGTTCGGCTACAACGTTATTGTCGTAAGTCCGAACCCGTACAGTGCAATCGATCCAAAAAGCAGGGAGGAGAAGCTTGCCCTGAAACTCCTATCGCTTGAACGGAAGGTAATGCTGCAGAAGATGGCCTCTTACGGTTTGATCGTGGATTGGGACGTTAAGAAGCCTCTCAAAGCTGCAATCGCAGAGGTGGTGAACATATGAAACCAGCGATTAAACGACGGCCCCTTGCCCTTATTCCCTTCCTGCTGCTGACGGTGATGATGGCGTACCTGGATAAAAGGGGGCTCCTCCTTCTCCCCATTCTCCTCCTCGGACTGCAGTGGTATTCCATGGGGGCGGTGTTTCTGGTGCTCCTCGGCTCTTTTCTGTTCTACACACGGCTTGGGGGCTCCTACGGTTTAACCGTGATGATACTCGCCCTCCTTACCGTTGAAACCGCCTACCTGGATAGGGAGAGGGCGCCCCTGCGTCACTACGTTCTCCTGGCACTGGCCGTTTTTCTGGCCCTTCCCACCTACTATTTCCTGGTGTTCCTGGCTCCGCTGCTCCCCTCGATGGAGGTAACCGCCGTCGCCGCGGTTATGCTGGTGGCGCTGTACTTCTTCATCCGGAGCGTGGGGAGGGGGTAATGCTCCAGCTCCCCTCTTTTTTCAGCACTTCCCTGGCCCTCTCAAGGCCCAGTCCGACGCATTCCTCCACCGGTTGCCCCCGTGAGTAGCCCGCCAGAAAACCTCCCGCGAAAGCGTCTCCAGCCCCCGTGGGGTCCACGACCTCGTCCCTCCTCACAGGGAGGGCCTCGAACTCCCGGAATTCACCATCGTAGACGAGGACCCCCTTCTCACCGCGCGTTATCACCACGAGTCCTGCCCCCCATCCGTACAGGGTTTCCGCGGCATCCTCGACCGTTCTCGCTTTTGTTATGACCCTGGCTTCCCTCTCGTTTGGAAAGAGAACCTCAACCCGCGATACTATTTCCCTTAGAAGTCCCGTCCTCTTTGCGTACTCCTCCATGTATGTTGGGTTGAAGTCCAGGCTTATTCTCTTTCCTTCAAGCCTCTTAAGGGCCTTGAGCTGTTCTTCCGGTGGGATTGGGGCTATGTGGAAGATTTCAGCGTTCAGGTACCTCCCAGGAATCGGGGTCTCCCCCATATTTTTGGCAACCCCCATGTCAACGGGTGCATCCACGGTTCCGTCCTCGTGGTATATCATGTGTATATGAATCGTCCTGCCCTGTAGGATGTGAACTCCCTCAACGTCCAGAACCGAGGCCAGCCCCTCGAGCCACTCCCCCGGAAAATCCGTTCCAACTTTCGTTACAAGTCCCACGTTTGCACCGGCCAGCGCCGCGGATGTGGCGACCGCAGCGGCCGCACCGCCGGGAAGTAGCTTTTCATCCCTTCCTGGAAACCGTATGTGATCTATCGAGACGTGACCGAGAACTACCAAGTCGAGTTTCATCATTCACACCTCCTCCCCCTCCAACTATCCCCACCCCTTTAAGCGGTTTCCGGTTGGACTGACCTCCTCCCCGCCCTGAATGGCGAGGCTTTCAAAAGAAAAAAAAGTAATCGATTTCTACTCGCCCGTTTAGATGGGCATCGAAAAGATTTAAAAGCGTGGGGCAAAAATGGAATACACGGATACGGAGGTGGAGGCAATGGAGACCGTCTTCCAGAACGAGACGATTAAGGAGATTCTTACCAGGTACAGGAGAATATGGGCCATCGGCCACGCCCAGAGCGTCCTGGGCTGGGACATGGAGGTCAATATGCCCAAGGAGGGCATCCTTGAGCGTTCCGTTGCCCAGGGCGAGCTTTCCGTTCTGGGTCAGGAGTTCCTTCTCAAGCCGGACTTCGTTGAGCTGGTTGAGAAGGCGAAGGACATCGAGGGCCTCAACGAGTACGAGCGCGGCGTGGTCAGGGTTCTTGACAGGGACATAAGGATAAGCCGCTCGTTCCCACCGGAGTTCCTCAGGGAGATGAGCGAGGTCACGAGCCAGGCAACGAAGGCCTGGGAGGAAGCCAAGAAGAGTGATGACTACTCCAAGTTCGAGCCGTGGCTCGACAGGATAATCGATCTGGCCAAGAGGGCCGCCGACTACCTCGGCTACGAGGACGAGCCCTACGACGCCCTGCTGGACATGTTCGAGGAGGGCACAACGACCAGGGACGTCACGAGGATGTTCGATGGGATCGAGAGGGAGCTCAAACCCATCCTTGACAAAATCCTGGAGGAGGGGACGGTCCCGCAGAGCCACCCACTCGAGAAGGAGACCTACGAGCGGGCCCAGATGGAGCGCGTCAACCGCATGATACTCGAGAAATTCGGCTTCCCGCTCGGAGTCCGCTCAAGGCTCGACGTTTCGGCCCACCCGTTCACGACGGAGTTCGGGATAAGGGACGTCAGGATAACCACGCGCTACGAGGGCTACGACTTCAGGATGACCGTCCTCAGCACCGTTCACGAGTTCGGTCACGCCCTCTACGAGCTCCAGCAGGATGAGCGCTTTACCTTCAGTCCTATCGCCGGTGGCGTCTCCCTCGGAATCCACGAGAGCCAGAGCCGCTTCTGGGAGAACATCATTGGAAGGAGCAGGGAGTTCGCGGGCCTCATCTACCCAACCCTTCGGGAGAACCTGCCCTTCATGTCCAAGTACACGCCGGAGGACGTCTACCTCTACTTCAACATGGTGCGCCCGGACTTCATAAGAACCGAGGCCGACGTCGTCACCTACAACTTCCACATTCTCCTCCGCTTCAAGCTCGAGAGGATGATGCTCAACGAGGGCGTCAAAGCCAAGGACCTGCCCGAGCTCTGGAACGACGAGATGGAGAACCTGCTCGGTATAAGGCCGAAGACCTACCGCGAGGGCATCCTGCAGGACATCCACTGGGCCCACGGAACGATAGGCTACTTCCCGACCTACAGCATCGGAACGCTCCTCTCTGCGCAGTTCTACTATCACATGAAGCGCGATCTCAACGTGGAAGAGCTGGTGAGTGAGGGCAACTTCGGCCCGATAAAGGACTGGCTCCGCGAGAGAGTCCACAGGTACGGAAGCATCTACCCGCCGAAGGAGCTGTTAAAG
>JAMONK010000097.1 GCA_027065835.1 Thermococcus sp.
TGCCGGTACTGGTGATTGAGGCCCTTTATCCCAGGTACAAAAACGAGCCACTTCTAACAGGGAGGGGACTCGCGGTCGCCGCCGGTTCGTTTACACTGTCGGGTCTGGTAATGTTCATCTTCCTCAACCCGTATCGGCCGCCCCTGGTTCCGTACACCCTGACCATTGTTCTGGCGGGCTCCCTCCTGGCGGTCGCCAGGTACCTCAGGAAACCCTCACCCAGGACTTCCAAAGGTCAGACCCGACACCCCTTCATACACGGACTCGCCGTTGCATTTTTACTGTTCTTTGTATACACTGCCTTTCCGCACTCCTCACTCCCCCCGGTTGTGACGATACTCATTGGTATCCTGATGGCACTGTATTTTTATTCCCGGCTTGACCCGCTTGACGATTCGAGCAGGTTTCTTCTGGTCCTGGGGTTCCTCTCGTTCTGGATGATCCCCTACGATATCCTCCTGGAGCTCAAGGGGGTAATTGGAGAAGCCGCAGTTGGTATTACGGCGTTTTTACTGTTGCTCCTTAGGTGGAGGTCAGTCGTTCGAAAAAGCCCGTTGGAAGGGTCCGCTGTTAACAAGGAAGCTTAAAACGGGGACGTGACCCCCTCAAAGTGCGGAGATGTGAAAAACGCTCTCCATCAACCTGCCGAAGAGGTAGCTGAGGAAGGCGGCACCGAGTCCGGTCGTCACCATCTCTGCGACCTTTGTCCGTATTGAGATTCCTGAGAGCACCGAGATGAGGGTGGCCACCACCGCCAGAGCGGCCCCTGCAAAGGCCACTGAAAAGGGCAGTGCCGTAAGTGACGAGCCGAATAGGAAGTACGGGAGCACGGGGAAAACGACGCCCAGTATGTACGCCAGGCCGGTATACAACGCCGAGCGCACCTCGTTCTCCCTTCTCTCCCCACCCATGAGCAGCTTCAGAAGTGCCTCATGGTTACTGGAAAGTTTCTCCGCGACCTCCTCCGCTATGTCCTCTGGCATCCCGCTCTCCCCGAGCCGTTCAAGTAGTTCATCCTTGGCCCTCCCCGGCGAGACTTTAAAGAGAACCTCCATACGCTTCTGCACACTCTCGTTTACCTGCCGTTGAGAACGAACTGATATGAAGGATCCTATGGCCATCGAAAGGGCCCCGGCAACACCAACGATCAGACCGCTTATGCCAACTATTCGAGGAGAATTGACGTAAACAGCAGAGAGGCCCGTCACGGCGCCTAAAAGCTCAACCAGACCATCGTTCATCCCCAAAACGAAGTCCCGTATGTTGTCCGTGTGGAACCGCTTTTTGGCCTCCGCGAAGAAGTGCTCATGTTCAAGTTCGTCAACTATTACCTCCGAGAGGATCCTCCTTTCGTCCTCGGCAAGCTCAAACCCAGTGAGAAACTCAAAGTACCTCTCAACTGCGGAGTTCTCCCCCAGCTCAAGGAGTGAAGCAACCGCTCCAGGCCCTAGGAGTCTTCTCAAGAGTTTTATCGAGAGGAACGACAGTTTTCCAACTTTCACCCTTGGGGCCTTTACCCCACGGCGCTCAAGAAAAGCATACCAGAACTTGGCGTGCTCTGATTCGATAGCGGAAAGCCTCAAAAATTCTCTCTTCAACATCTCGTTCTTCTCGCCCTTCGCAAGCTGTGCGTAGAGCACGGAATCCCTGTACTCATCCTCATAAAACTTACTTGCAAGCTCGACCGCCCTCATGACAACCCCCACCAAAAAGAAAAGAACGGGACGTTATAAATCACTCGACTGGGGCGTAGTAGCAGCGCTTGGGAGAGGTTATCTTACCTTCCTTTTTTAGCTTCTTTATGGCTTTGTCAACCTCTTTCTTCTCCAGGCCAGCCAACTCAGCTATCTCCGCGGATTTGAGCGGCCGTCCTGCTTCCTTAAGAACCTTAAACACCGTATCCTCCACAGGACCACCTCCGACTTAAAATGATAGAATAAAATGGGAATCACTCGAGGGAAACCTCGTTCTCCCAGAGGCCGTGGATGTTGCAGTAGCTCAGGGCGTAGAGCTTGCCCTTCTTGCTCGTCTTGAAGAAGAAGGCCGCCCTCGGCTCTGTCAGTGGGTCGCCGTGGTTTGTGAAGGCAACCCTGCCGACGAGAATCGGGAAGTTCTCCCCCTCGGGGTGGAAGTAGAGCTCAATCCAGGCGATGTGGTGCTCCGGGGTGTTCGGGTGCGGTATCTCCTTGCCGACGCTGACCTCGACCTTGACGAGGTCGCCCTCCTTCTCGTACTCTATAACGGGGACGTGCTTCTCCCCCTTCCAATCTCCACTCTTTACCGTTCTGCTAAGCATCTCAACCACCTCACTCTATCTTTTCAAACATGTCCTTGGGAGCGCCGCAGAGCGGGCAGACCCAGTCGTCCGGAAGGTTTTCAAACTTCGTACCTGGATCCACCCCACTCTCCGGGTCCCCGTCATCCTCGTCGTATATGTAGCCACAAACCATGCACTTCCATTTGGCCATTTCTTTCACCGTCCTAATGTTCTTAGCCATACCTTATAAAGTTTGTGTTCCAAACTTGAGGAATAAAAAATCGAAAGATTCACTCGAAGACCACAAACTTATCCCTTGGGGCACCGCACACCGGGCAGTACTCAGGGGCTTCGTCGACCGCAGTGTAGCCACAGACGGGGCAGATGTAAACCCTCCTTATGTCAAGGTCTTTTCCGCTCTC
>JAMONK010000098.1 GCA_027065835.1 Thermococcus sp.
TCCTTCCGGGCGCATTCGTTGAACCCGATGAGAAAGCCCTGAAGAAAGCCAATCTAAGGAAACGCCTTCGTGTGTACGGAGCCGGCTCTCTGGCTAACGTTGTAACCGCACTGATAGCGGTCATGATACTCAACTTTGCCATAACCCCTGCCCTTCAGCCGGCGGGAATCCTCGTCTCAAAAGTTGTTGATAACAGTCCCGCCTACGGCGTGCTGGAGAAGGGGGATATCATCATCGGCATGAACGGTGAAACGATAAAGACCATGGACGAATTCATAAACTTCATGAACCGCACAAAGCCCGGGGAGAGGCTAACGCTAACCGTGCTGCGGAATGGTAAGGAGATAAGACTCCATCTAACCCTGGGTGCATATCCTGACAATCCCGAGAAGGGGTACATTGGAATCTATCCAGCTCAGCACGTTGTCTCAAAGGTGGGCTATGACAATATAGTCCTCCCGCTGTTCTTCACGTTCTACTGGATCTACGTTCTGAACATTGGAATAGGCCTCATGAACCTCTTCCCGTTAGTGCCCCTCGACGGAGGCCGTATGCTGGACGACGTCCTTAAAGCATACCTCCCAGAAAAAATAGTGAATCCAGTAAGGTACTTCACCATCGGGCTTGGGCTCACTCTCCTGCTTCTCAACCTCTGGCCGGCGATAATGAATTTAGGGGGCTAAATAAGGCCCCTTATCCTTCGTATCTTTATTTTGCCCTTGGAGTAAGTAAACTCGGCGAGAGAGGGTTCAAAATCCGGAAGGAGGGATTTTCTGATTATCATCTTCTCTATCCCTGGCCTCTCGGTGGGTTCAAAGTCTATCACGTGCTCCGCGTAGTGGAACAACCACGACAGGAATTTCTTCGAAACCCTATCCTTGTTGACTATCATGATGTTTATGGGCCTGAGCCTGTCTTCGGAGACCCTCGCCGCCTCTTTCATCATTATGTTCCTCCGCAGTATCTTCATTGTAGTTTCTTCGTCGAATATCTGTGCGAAGCCGTCCATTCCCACCGTTAGTCCCACCGGTTTCCTATCTCCTGCCTGTTTCAAGATATCATAGTACAGCTCAACCATCTTGGGAAGAAACGTGCTGGCGTCCACCCTGCCGGGAGAATAAACATAAGGAACATTGAGCCGAATGTCATGAGCAGCCCCGAAGACGTCTATTATTATAAGCTCCCCAGCAAGGCCGTGTTCTTCCAGGTCAAAGTCGAGCATCCCCGCGTATTTCTCCAGCAGACCAATGGGCAGAGAGTAGTTCGTGACGATTCCAAAACAGCCTTTGTCCAGAAACGATTTGAACAGCTCGATCGACAGAACCCATCCAAAGGAATTCGTGTCATAGGTTATTAAAACTACGCTATCGTCGAGAACGCCTCCCCCGAGCATTACGTCCAGTTCTTTGATCCCCGTAGGAACCACCGTCCATTCCATAAGCCTTCCCCGATTAGAATCCGCACTCAACCTTTTTAACCTCTCCCCCAATCCTTGAGCGGTGAGGTCATGAAGTGCTCCAAGTGCAACAGAGAAGCGGTGTACCACGCCCGATATACCGGGAGGTATTACTGCAAGAGACACTTTAACGAACTTGTAGAGAAGAAATTCAAAGAAACGGTCAAGAAGTACCGCCTCATCGAGAAGGGTGAGAGGATAGCTGTCGGTGTGAGCGGTGGGAAGGACAGCGTCGTTCTCATGCACCTCTTAGCGAAGCTCCGCGAGAGGTTTCCCTTTGAGCTGGTCGCGATAACAATTGATGAGGGCATAGCCGGTTATCGTCCGCCAAGCGTTGAGATCGCGAAGAAAAACGCCGAAAAGCTCGGAATAGAGCACCGAATCTACTCGTTTAAGGAATACATCGGCTTCACCCTCGACGAGACCGTTGAAATAATGGGGAGCTTTGAGAGGGGCGAACGAGTTGGAGCGTGCTCCTACTGCGGTGTCTGGAGACGCTGGCTCCTCAACTACGCGGCGAAGGATGTTGAGGCGGATAAACTCGCCGTCGGCCACAACTTAGATGACGAGGTGCAGATGTTCATAATGAACATCCTCCGCGGGGATATAGCGAGACTCGGCAGAACAGGGCCATACTACGAGGAAATCCACCCCGAGCTGGTTCCGAGGATAAAGCCTCTTCGCGAGATTCCCGAGAAGGAGATAGTGCTCTACGCGGTTCTGAGCAACATTGAGGTTGATCTGAGTGAGTGCCCCTACGCGGTCGAAGCTTTCAGAGCGGAAATCCGTGACTGGATAAACGAGATGGAGGAGAAGCATCCCGGAACGAAGTACCAGATTCTCAGGAGCTACGACAAGCTCTTCCCGCTGATAGCGAAGACCTACACAAAGAGGACGAGCGAGTTGAACCGCTGCAAGATATGCGGCCAGCCGACGACGGGTGAGATATGCAAGGCCTGCCAGTTCCGCCTCCAGGTCGAGAGGAAGGCGAGGGAGAAGGGGCTGACTTTCAGGGTTGAGTGAGCATGAGAAGGGAACTTCTGACCCCAATTTCGCCCGAGGAGCTGGAGGAAATCCTGGTGAAGAGCGGGGCGGGGATTAGATTAACCCTTCTCGGGACCATCGAGAGGAACGGGATAGTTCTCAACCGGGTTCTCCTGAAAGGCCCTCCTGAGGAAATCGAGCGCTTCATGGAAAAGCTCCGCCTGGCGAGGG
>JAMONK010000099.1 GCA_027065835.1 Thermococcus sp.
GTTTTCCATGCTTTTGAGTCTCTCAACCAGTTCGTCGAAGGTAACGGAGTCGAGCGATTCTATTACCCGCATGGTATCACCGCGAGTGTTATGTGCATTCAAGTATAAAACGGTTACCTGGGGCATATGTTATAGCATTCAAAGGGTAAAGAAGAAAATGGACGGTTCAGCCCCCTGTCTCGGCCGTTGCGTTGCAGACGAGGGGCTGTGGCTGAAGCTTGAACGCCCCGGGATGCAGGAGCTCGGCTATTTCCTCAAGACCCAGGACGATCCTCGGGCCGGGACGCACCACAAGGTTCTCGTCGCTCAAAACGTAAACGCGCCCGGTTTTCACCGCCGTGGTCGAGGAGAGCGGTCCATGACAAAGGTCGCCCGGTTTTACCCCGGCGTTCGGTGAGATTATTATGACCTGCGGGTCCCTGCTGATTATCTGTTCCTCGCTTGCCACGCCCCAGCCGCTGACGTCATCGAATATGTTCCTTCCTCCGGCCAG
Source organism: Thermococcus sp. (assembly GCA_027065835.1). GTDB lineage: Archaea > Methanobacteriota_B > Thermococci > Thermococcales > Thermococcaceae > Thermococcus. Next base: position 494 of record JAMONK010000099.1, read on the forward strand.
GTTCAGCAGTTCGTTGACAAAGGTGCCCTTTCCGGCCGTCCAGTAACCGTTGTAATAGCTGAGGATGAAGAACACCCTGGGTCTGCTCGCGTTCCCGATGACTGAGGTAACGTAGCTCACCTTTGCCCTCATCTCGGCGACTACGAGTTTCGCCTGCTCCTCATGGTTGGTGATCCTGCCCAGTAGCTCCAGGTTGCTGTATATACCGCTTAAGTTGTCGGCCGAAAGGACGACTACGGGGGCTATCTTCTCCAGAGATGGAAGGATCGACTTGGAGAAGTCATCGACCACTATCAGGTCGGGGTGGAGTGCGGCTATCTTCTCAAGGTTCGCGTACTTCCCGTATCCACCAACGCGGCTTATGTTCTTTACCGCCGGCGGATAGTCGGCGTAGTTCGTCACACCCACGATCTCGCCACCGGCGCCGATGTAGAACAGACTCTCGGTCAGGCTTGGGGCCAGGGAGACTATTCTCTTCGGTTCTGAGGAGAGCGTAACCTTCCGGCCCATTGAGTCGGTTAAAGTCAGCGGGTACCTGCTCCTGAATGCCTCCGGATGCAAAATCCGGGCGAGTATCTCGAGACCCTTGAGGAGGCGTGGGCTGGGATGTATTATACCCTCCTCGTCAGAGGCGCCCAGCATTATGACGTGCCCGTCCTTCGCCGCGGGAGTGTTCGCAAGGGCACCGCCGTAAACGTCCTCGGGGCTCATTCCACAGTGGGGGGTGAGGATTATGTAGTCAGGTTTTCTGGCCAGGACCTGCTCCGCACTCACCTGGGGCCAGCCAGTGGTGTCGTTGAAGATGTTTATACCCCCAGCGAGCGTTATTATATCGCTGATAAACGTGTCCCCCCCGATGCTCATCAGGGGTTTGTTCCAGACGACGTAAAAGACCCTGACTTTGGTCTCGTTTGCCACTAAGGAGGATATCTCGTTGATCTGACGGGTGAAGAGGGTGCTCTCGTACTCCGCGAGGGACTCCCTGTTGAAGATCCTCCCGAGTAGTTTCAGGGCCCTCGGCACGTCCCCCACCCGATGCGGGTCTATGACCACCACAGGGGCTATTTCCCTCAGTTTGTTGAGGATTCCCAGGGACATGCTGTCCACGAGTATCAAGTCCGGATGGAGCGCGGCTATCTTCTCAAGGTTCGCGTACTTCCCATATCCGCCGATCCGTGTCGCGTTGGCGACCTGCGGGGTGTCGTCGTAGATGGTCACCCCCACTATCACGGAACTCAGGTTCAGGTACTCCAGATCCTCGGTTATGCTGGGGGCAAGGGTCACAACGCGCCGTGGCTCCTTTTTGATCTCAACCGTGCGGTTCATGAAGTCCGTGACCTCTATCGGGTAGTAGGGTCTCTCGGTGGTGGTTGTCTGGGAGGGGGTCGCTGACGTCAAGCTCGATGCCGTCGGTGAGCTGGAAAACGGCACTGAACTCTGGGAGGGAGTTTGGGTGGTTGAGGAGCCTATGCATCCGGCGGCCAAGACCGCCCCCAATAGGAGAATCAACAGCACTGCAGTTTCCGCCTTCTTCATCACACTCACCTGGATTATTTGTCCAATAGCTGATAAGGGGGAGGGTATATAAAATTGTTGGATAAAAATGCCAGGAGGACTATCATCCATTCCTCCTGACGAAGAGCACCACCAAACCCGCCAGAATAACGATCAGCCCCACCAACCCCACAAGTAGCTTCCAGTCAAAAACGGAGCCTTTCTTGGTTGGGGTTGAGGTCGTTGATGGGGTCACGTGGCTGGAGGATGACACATGTCCGGTCGTGGTTGGGCTATAGGAGGGGGAAGGTCTGGGGGTGGTGGAGGTCGAAGCCGTACTTGGGGTGGCCGTGGTCGAGGTCGGTGAGGGACTGGAGGTCGTTGTGGGTGTGAGACCCTTCGCCTCCTGGAACGCCCATGCTATGAGGTTTCCCACGAAGCGTTCACCGTCGAACACGTATGGGCCGAACTGGTTAACGGACAGCGGGACGGGACTGCCGTACGGGCTTTCACCGCTCACGATTAATATGCCACTTCTCCCGTTGGGCAGCTTAACAAACTCCACGGCAAGGAGGGTGAACACGCCCGATTCCCAAACCCTGTACGCCATGGGCTCCGGGGCCGAGTTGTCCTCTATAACGCCGTCTCCACTGGTGGTCACTATTCTGTA
>JAMONK010000100.1 GCA_027065835.1 Thermococcus sp.
TGCCCTCCGCAGTCTTCACGGAAACCTTGAGGACAAAGGGCTCTTCATGAAGCTCGTCATGGCGAACGCCGTAGTCAGCTATCAGCTCAGCGGCAGGGGGGAGGATTGGTGGTGGGAGTTTTCACGTTACTTCTCAGACAACCCCCCGGACGACGGCATTGTCGAGGCTTACTCCAGCTTTCTCCCGAGGTCGAGAACCAACAGACGGCTGGTCGCTCCGAAGGTCTCCAGACTTGAGAGGTTTGAGTCCTTCCTCGACTCTCTCTCCCTCCGCGACCTCCGGGACTACTACTTTGGGGGCATGGCCCGTTTAAGGAATGAAATCGCCCGGGTCCTGAACTCGAAGAAAAACGCTAAGACTATCGTTTTTGCTGTCAAGATGTTCGGGTACGCTGGCAGGGTAGCCTTCGGTGAATTCGTGCCCTACCCCATGGAGGTAGAGATACCTGAGGACAGCAGAATAACCGCCTATACAAAGCGTTTCACCAGCGAGAAGCCTGCTGGATTCTGGAGCAGAATCGGGCGGGAGACGGGTATCCCTCCCCTCCACATAGACTCCATACTGTGGCCCCTGCTTGGGGGCAACGAGCGGGTCATGGAGCGGCTCCGTCTGCACTGTCGGGAATACGAGCTGGCTTTGAAACTTCTTTCGCTCTGATGCCCCCAAGCAAACCCTTCGCTCGTTGAGGGGGCTCAGCTTTCTATCAATCCCACTGTAATGACAAAACTTTTATACTCCTGGAGTTAGTTTTTCCTGAGCATCGTGCTATTGGAGGTGTTTTCCATGATGTGGGGATTTCAGCTTGAGCTTAAAAAAGGCCTGCGAACCAAGAAGATATGGGCCGTCATCATAATCCTTTCCCTGATATACGTGCCCTTCTTCTACCTGCTGAAGAGGACCTCTGAGGAATTAACGGCCACCTCGGTTATGGGGCTGACGATAAGCTTCGTCAGCGGGATGGCGATGTTTTTCCTTGGTATAGTTGCTATAGTGGTGGGTGCAACCGCCATAAACGGCGAGATTGAGAAGGGGACGCTTAGAGTGGCACTGAGCAAAAAGATAACGAGAAGCGGGTACATAATAGGTAAGTTCCTTGCCCAGATAGCGGTCTTTGGAATCGCGATCCTCCTGGCGACCCTCGTTGAGTTCGCCGGAATGCTGTACATCGGCGTTGACTTAACCGGGGCCCTCGTTAGGGACCTCGTTCTGATAAACCTGCTGTTGCTCGTTGTTATGGTGGAGTTCGTTGCCATGGGCTACCTCCTCTCGACTTTCCTCAAATCATCGGGGACGGCGCTTGGAACTGGAATAGCGGTGTTCTTCATCCTGCTGATCTTTGTGCCCGTGGTCATAAGCTATCAGGTTTACACCCACTCCGACACGGCGAGCCTAAACGACGTCCAAAAGCTCTCGGACGAGTACAACACCAGGTACGCTTTTTACTCCCCGATGGCACAGTTCAACGTGATAACTGGTCACTTAAGCAAACGGGAACCGGTTAACAGAACTATCACAGACGCCATGGGCAACACGAGGGTTTACGTCACGTACAACGAGACGTATCAGGGGGTGGCGTACGCCATCAAAGAGAGGTGGGTGAACACACTGCTGTTGTTCCTGATGACGGCCGTTTACTTTGGGGCCGCCATGCTGCGCTTCCTCAGGATGGATTTGAGGTGATGATCATGGTGCTTAAGATAGAGAACCTTGTTAAGAGGTACGGCAGTTTAGCGGCCCTCAAAGGGCTCAACCTTGAGGTTAAGCAGGGGCAGGTGTACGGTTTCCTTGGACCCAACGGTGCAGGCAAATCCACAACGATTCTGAGCACTCTGGGTCTGATATATCCCCAGGATGGCAGGATTGAACTGTTTGGGGAAGAGGTGTTCCGAGGGGGACACTACAACGAGGGCAAACTGGTCAACATGAAGGGCAGGATAGGGTACATGCCGGAACACGCGACCCTCTGGGACTTCCTGACCCCGCTCCAGACTCTGGACATACTCGGCCAGTCCTTTGGAATACCAAAGGACGAACGGCTCAAACGGGCCAGAGAACTCCTTGAGACGGTGAACCTGTGGGACGTTAAGGACCGGAAGGTCGGCAAGCTCTCAAAGGGAATGCGCCAGAGGCTTCTGCTGGCACAGGCACTCATCAACGACCCTGAACTCCTGATACTCGATGAACCGATGACCGGCCTAGACCCGCGTGGGATAGCGGAGTTCAAGGACATAATCAGGAAGCAGAAAAAGGACGGGAAAACGGTCTTCTTCTCGTCCCATATCCTCGCCCACGTTGAGGAGGTCTGCGATACCGTCGGCGTCATCGTCCGGGGCAAACTTCGTGTTGAGGACAGTATAGACAACATAAAGTCGGACTTCCTGAAGAAGGGAGGTTACCTTATACTCCTTGAGACCAGCAAACCTGTCAACTTCGATGGTGTCGAGTGGAAAGTCGAGCGGGTTAGCGAAACCAAGTACAAGATAAAGGCCGCCGCGGACGTACGGGAGCAGGTCAACGACCTCGTATGGGAGCAGGGGGCGAAGATTCTCCAGCTTATGGTCAGGGTTCCAAGCCTTGAGGAAATCTTCCTTAAGATGGTGAACGAAGAGGATGAAGGGCACGGTCATTGAAGCTTTGCCCTCTCAAACTCCTCTTT
>JAMONK010000101.1 GCA_027065835.1 Thermococcus sp.
CCCGTACACGTCACTCAGGACGCCCGAGGCGAAGTTGACGATTATCCCGGTAACCGTCGAGGCGGCGGCGACCAGACCGATTTCCTCCCTTCCCAACCCCAGACTCCGAGCGTAGAGGGGGAGGGTGGGGGACTTGCTCATCGTTGAGCCGAGGATCGCGAAAAAACCGGAAAGGATGAGAACATAAAGGACCCCAGATCTCGTCCGCACGGGTTGCATCTCCGAAAAGAAGTGTACTCAGCTCCTTAAAATAGTTTCGTGTTGTGTTATAGCGGCTAGTATGGTTCGATATCCGTCATTGAACTCCATTGGAGGCGTCGATTTCCAATTCCCCTTCCCGTCCTTCGGCGCCCTCGCTCTCTTCCTCCCGGTAAACCTCCTGTATGTACCCCAGAATATCATGGATTACGAAGAAGCTTATAGCGGCGTCCACCGCCGAAAAGAGGTTTCCCGCAATGAGGAAGAGCAGGGCCAGAAAGAAGTTTATTCCCACGTAGATGAGCGCCACCTTGATGGCGGTGCGGTTCTCCCTCCTTACGCCGTAGGCCAGGATAAGGCTCAGAAACGCGAAGAGTAGGTAGACGATAGAATTCCATGCATACGCGTAGTAGAGGAGCATGACACCGTTGATAAAAAGGAGGAGGGTCGCAAGGCTTAGCCGCTTCATGTCGTCCACAGATAATCCTCAAAGACCTCCACGTATTTAAACCCATCGTCCGGGAAGATGAGGACGTAGGTCTTCTCACCGAGCTCCCCGGCAACTTTCTCATAGGCCTTAACAACGGCACCGGAGCTGAGACCTATGAGAAGGCCGTCGCTTCTGGCAACGCGGATTGCCCCTTCAATGGCCTCTTTCCTTGTTATCTCCAAGACCTTGTCTATCTCGACCTGGAAGTACCACTTAGGCCTCGTCTCAAGCCTCTTGATGCCGGGTATCTTCTCGCCCTTCGCTGGAACGACGCCGATAACCTGCGTCTCGTAGCGCTCCTTGAAGTAGCTCGCTATGCCGGCTATGTGTCCGGAAGTTCCGATGCCCGCTATTATGACGTCGGGCTTCCTGCTGATGCTCTTCAGCTGTTCCTCGATCTCCCCCGCTGTGAAGCGGTAGTGGGCGTCGAAGTTGTCGTCGTTTTCGAACTGGTTGAGGTTCACGGCTCCAGCCTTCCTGGCCTCCTCCCCCACAAAGCGCACCATAGTCGGGTCTATCGTCTCGAAGTCCGTCATAACGACCTCCGCACCGAGAACCTTCAGGAGAACCTGCGTGGCCTTGGGCGTTGGCTTCGGCAGATATGCCCTGAACTCGATGCCAAAAACGTTGCTCAAAGCCGCCAGAGAAATCCCAACGTTGCCGGAGGTTGCCTCAAAAAGCTTTTTCGTGCCGTTGATGTCCCCGCGCTCCAGGGCCTTCATAAGCATGTTAAAAACAGCCCTGTCCTTTATGCTCCTGCTGAACGGGTTAAAGAACTCCAGCTTGGCAAAATACATCCCCCCTCTCGGCTGAGAGTTTAACCAGGGGGGTCGGCTTGTACTTCTCGAACAGTTCGAGGGTGCCCTTAAACACGTTCATTTGCCATCACCAGGATGGGCTCGAATGGAGCCTTTAAAAGTTTTTCTTAAACGTACAGTTATACACAAAAATGGGTAATGGCCTGGGGTCCCTCAGTGTGCGACCGTAAGCCCCCCGCATTGGATCGTTCCGAGGTACACCACCCACGACAGTATAACGACCGCCCCGATGAGTTCCGGTACGGCGAGCCCCCTAACGGGCCATCTGTACTTAGCCATCAGTACGATCGTTATGAGGGTCAGCATTCCCAGGATGGACCACAGGGCACCCGCACCGCTTCCACTGGCGTACATCTTTAGACCCACCACCGTGATGTCCAGCAGGGCTAGGAGGTAGAACAAAACCGCCGATGGTCCGTGCCATTTCAGCTCCTCCGGAAAGACCCCAACTAGGAACAGGGCGGCCATCGCGAACGGAAGCAGGTAGGCGTGACCCTTCGTCATGAAGAGCACCGCGGCGCCGAAGCCAACGGCGGCTGTGGTCATGACGAGGTCGTTGAAGATGTACCCCTTGGGATTGTGGAGCGACCCCATATCACTCAGCGCGTTGTGGGTAAACGAAAACCATGGATTCTGGCTCACCACGTACGCCAGGCCGACCACGAAGATGATGGGCATCGAGTACGCCAGGTACTCAGCGAGCCTGCACGTTTCCATCTGGCTCCCTCCCGTAAATGGCCCGGTATATCCTCGCGAACTCCCCCCACGAACCCCGTATTATGGGATGTCTCGGCACGCACCAGCACTCCTCCTCCGGAAGCGTTGAGAGTTCAAAGGTTCCTATCTCCTTTGCTATCCGAACTATCTCTTCCTTATCCAGGCCTATGAGCGGCCTGAGGATGGGCAGTCCGGTTGCCCTGCTCACTATCAGGATGTTGTCCAGGGTCTGACTGGCAACCTGCCCTATGCTGTCGCCCATCACTATCGCCTTGGCCCCGGTTTCCCTGGCCACATCATCCGCGGCCTTTACCATGTTGAACTTGCACAGGACGCACGTGTACTTATCCTTCTTCATCTCCCGGAGCTTGCCTATGACCCTGTCCCTCCGTTCCGGGTTAATTATCACGGGCTC
>JAMONK010000102.1 GCA_027065835.1 Thermococcus sp.
TTTTTGAGGGCCTCCAAATCGTTTCCTCCTCATAGTTCATGCCGCCCTTGATAATGTTCTAAATTGTTCTATGAATATTAAAAGTTTATAAACATTGCTGAATTGCGTACATTAACCTATGACATTGATCATATCGAAATATTTATATACTATAAGAGTATAATTAACGCATACTTTGAAGTTATATAAGCGTGTTAAAGCATCTAATTGGTTTTGTACTTATGTACAAAACGCATGCAAAAGAGGATTTAGGATGACACTCCTCATCGGTCAACTTTCACTAACGGGTAGGACTTATTAAGGTTTAGCCCGAAAATTCCAAGTGGGGAGAGACATGAGAATCATCCCATTGGCCTCCGAAAGCCTCGGTGTGAGGAGCCTGGCAACCTTCGTTGAAGCCTCCGGGATAAAAGTCCTTATAGACCCCGGAGTCGCCCTCGGGCCGAAGCGCTACGGCCTTCCTCCCGCAAAGGTCGAGATAGAGACTCTCCACAGGATGCGCCGCAAGCTTCAGGGCTACGCCCGGAGGACGGACGTTGTCACGATCTCCCACTACCACTACGACCACCACACGCCTTTCTTTGAGGGCCTCTACGAGAGCTCCAGCGAAGCCTTTGCGAGGGAGATCTACTCCGGAAAGCTCCTTCTCATAAAGCACCCGAGGGAGAACATCAACTTCAGCCAGAGGAAGCGCGCCTGGGCCTTCATGAAGAACGTCGAGCCGATAGCGGAGAGGATAGAGTTCGCGGACGGCAGGAGCTTCGACCTCGGCGGCGTTACGCTGGAGTTCTCCCCTGCAGTGCCGCACGGGAGCGAGGGTTCGAAGCTCGGTTTCGTGGTCATGGTCATGATCGACGACGGCTTCCGCTTAATCCATGCCAGCGACATCCAGCTCCTCAACAGGAAGGCCGTTGAATGGATAGTGGAGAAGAATCCAGACCTGCTCATCACGGGTGGCCCCCCGACCTACCTCGGAAAACGCGCCGAGGGGAGCTGGGGAACGGGCGTCAAGAACCTCAACGAGATAATCCGCGAGACGAACGCCCAGATAATCCTCGACCACCACATCGTCAGGGATAAAACCTACCCACGCTTCTTCGACGAGCTTGAGAAGAGGCCGAAGACCTTCGCCGGTTTCCTGAAGGTCGGGGACAGGCCCTTCGAGGCCTACCGGAGGGAGCTCCACAGGATAGAGAGGGGCGAAAAAGCTGAGGTGCCGTTCAGGCTGGAGTAGTCATCCCTCCTTCACGAGTATCAGATACACCGTGACGTCCTCGCTCCCAACATTGAGGAACCCGAAGGAAACATCCCCGATGTTTTCGCATGCCTCACCGCACCCCTCCATGCCTCCTTGGGCTATCAGAACCAGGTTCCCGACATCCGCCGACGGAACCCAAAGGGTCGAGAGGTAGTTGAAGCGGACTGTACATGCCCTTTCTCCCTGGGGCGAGACTTCAACCCTCACCGAATACCTGCTGTAGGGCAGGCCGGTGTAAGTCCTCGTCCCGTTTATGTAGTCTGGAGGCAGGAGACGGACGGAGATTCCATTCACGGTCGTGACGTTCGGTTCAAACCTAACCCCGCAACTCCTATCGCGGAGGCGAATGAGCACGAACGTATAGGTCTCGTTCCCGATTCTTATCGCGGTGTCGTTTATCACGGCGGAGTCCGTGAGAAAAGTCCGGGTAAAGTTTGAGAGGGGACGACCCACACCTGTTGATTTCTGTTTGTTCTCCTTAACAACCTCGCGGTAGATTTCTTTGGCCCTCTCCAGCTCCGTTCTCATTAGCTCAACGGCGAGTTTGTAAGTGGAACTGTTCGCGGTGATGTTGTCGGCGCTGTTCAGGGCCATAACGTTCTCTCTGTTTGGACAGGCAACAGGGGTTATCGAGAACGTCGATGCCTTCTCATGCCCGGAGATACAGCCGGATGTGAAAACAAGTGCGAGGATAAGGAACGGAACTAGTACGTTAACGTGCATTTTAGACACCTATTATCCCACAGTATGTACAATGGGGCATAACTATTTTTCGGTCAACTCAACCCGGTGAGAACACACCTGTGTGCGGGCTCCCTCGGAAACCCTTAAATCCGATGGCGAGAACTCCCATCAGGTGAGGAAAATGAGGGACTTCTACATCGCCCATGAGGACGATATCAAAGCCGGAAAGACCACGGACGTTTACTTCATCAGGACGAAGAAGATACTCGTCGAGAAGGGCATCCACAGGAAGGTTTTCGCCGACGTGACAACGACTTCCCTTCCGAAGGGCTGGAAGTGGGGGGTTCTGGCGGGAATTGAGGAGGTTGCAAAGCTCCTTGAGGGGCTCCCCGTGAACGTCTACGCGATGCCGGAGGGGACGATATTCCACCCCTACGAGCCCGTTCTCCAGATAGAGGGCTACTACAAGGAGTTTGGAATCTACGAGACCGCCCTGCTGGGAATGCTCAGCCAGGCGAGCGGGATAGCCACCGCCGCGCTCAGGACGAAGATAGCGGCGGACTTCAAGCCGGTCTACTCCTTCGGCATAAGGCACATGCACCCGGCAATAGCGCCGATGATAGACCGCTCGGCCTTCATAGGCGGCTGCGACGGTGTCAGCGGCGTCCTTGGGGCGGAGATGATGGGGGAGAAG
>JAMONK010000103.1 GCA_027065835.1 Thermococcus sp.
GGAGGCGTAGCCGCCGAGACTGCCGACGAGGGCACCGAGCAGGGCAAAGGAAGCCACCATTCCGGCTATTATCGCCTCAACCTTCCTCCTGGCGAAGGTCAGGGAGAGGGTTCCGACTATGACCGGGAGGACGCAGGGCGAGAAGACGCTGACGATTCCGGCCGAGAATATCGGCAGGAGCACGGCCAGGCTGAGATTGCTCCTGGTGTTCCCGGTCTCCGCGGTGTTCTGTTCCACCGGCGTGTTGCTTTCGCCTGTCCCGGCACCTGTGGCGTTCTTTGTGCCTCCCTTTCCCCCAACAGCCTTTTCCACAAAAAGAGCCAGCCCCGCAGGATTCAGCGCTCCGACGGCAACGCCCTTCAAAACTTTGGTGCCGTTCTCTACCTTGAATATCACCATCGTTGGCGTCCCAGGAACTCCAACACTTATCTTCTCCCCCGGCTTTTTAGGGGTATAATATCCGGCGTTGTCAGGCTGTATGACAAGAACCGGGCCGTTAACGCGGTATCGCAGTGTTGTAATGCTTCTACCCCGGTAAACATCCACCGCCACGAGTACAAGCCCTCTAAGTGCCATTTCAGCCTCCTGAGTTGGAAAAACGCTCTCCTTCATGTACCTACAGGCGGGACAGCTCTCTGAGTTGTAGAATATGAAGAAGTACCCTCCCTCATGTGCTGAGATGAGGGCGTTGAGCCCATTCTCATTCGAGACGGTGTAAAACTTTAAGTTGCCGTATGAAACCTCCCCTCCGGCCGCGAGTCCGGAGAAGAGAAGAAGGAACATAACCACCAAGAGCGCCCTCTTCACGTTCTTCACCTGAAAAGGTAGGAGAAAGGCGTTAAAAAGTCTTTTTTGAAGCTCTTTTCACTGGACAGGATTGTATCATATCCCCCGCCAGGGTTCGCCAAAGCGGTTGAGGCTCACCTTCTCCCACTCAAAGACCTCGTCCCCGTGGGGAGGCTTTTTCTCCGTGGGATAGCCAACCCCTATGATGCAGAGAACGCGGTAGTTTGACGGTATTCCGAGCAGCTCCCTCACGTAGTCCTCGGCGGTTCTTCTTTCATCGTGCATCCTGTTCCTTATCTGCACCCAGAAGGAACTCAGCCCGAGGTCGAACGCGGCCAGCTGGATGTGCTCTGCCGCTATGCTCGCGTCCTCCACCCAGACGTCGCTCCGGCTCTCGTCGGCTGTCACGACTATCGCCAAGGGAGCCGTTGCTAAGCCGGAGGCGCCGAGCTTGGCCTTTGAGAGTGCCAGGAGCTTTTCCCTATCGTCAACCACGATGAAGTGCCAGGGCCTCCTGTTGAAGGAACTCGGTGAGAGAAATGCAGCTTGAAGGAGTCTCTCCACGAGCTTTTTCGGAACGGGTTTGTCCTGAAATCTCCTTACGCTCCGTCTTTTCCGGAGAACTTCAAAAAACTCCATGCGACCACCTCACGTTTTCGGTTTTAGAAGCATCAGATAGTGGTACTCAAGCTCCCTGTATTTTACAGGCTCGAAGTTTTCGGCAAGTCTGAGGATATCCTCGGGGGAGAGTCTCTCCTCCACCGGAGGACCAAATGGCATCGGCTCCTTCTTCCACTCCGCCACGAGGATGAACGCCTCTCCAGCCCAGCGGAGGTATTCCTCGGGTCTCTCCATCTCGTGGAGAACGCTGGAGAAAACTGCCAGATCAAAGTCCCCCAGATCCGGGGGCTCTTCCGTAACTATTACCTCCACGTTCGTTATGCCCTCCCGTCTGAGTCTGTCCTTAAGCTTCTCCGCCATTTTTGGATTTATCTCGATGGCGTAGACCTTTTTGAAGGCCCTCGCCAGGGGCACGGTCAGATAGCCCGTACCGGCGCCAACGTCCACGGCGGCTTCTCTTTGAGGGACTTCGCCGACGGCGAACTCTATCACCTCCTCCGCCGGAAAGACCTTCCGCCTCCATTCGGAGTCCAGTACGTGGTGATGAGTGGGATTAAATAGATGCATCATGACCACCGTTTGAAATTAAGCTGGGGATAAAAAGCTCTTTTGGTGGCTTCCTGCTCCCCAGAACTGTCCAGAACCTTTGGTTTTCAAAAGCCTTTTTTGGGGGCTTTAAAAATTCCCAGTGGTGAGAGTATGGTAGGGGTGAAGATGGACTTTTCGAGGCACTTCCCGATCATAGGAATAGAGGGACAGAGAAAGCTGAGCGAGAGCACCGTGGCTGTCATCGGGGCCGGCGCGCTGGGGAGCTGGGAGGTTTACTTCCTGCACAAGCTCGGCGTTGGAAGAATAATCGTTATCGACAGGGACTTTGTGGACGAGAGCGACCTTCCCAGAACGATATACACCAAGGAAGACGTCGGAAAGCCGAAGGTTGAGGTTCTGAAGGAGCGGTTTGGAGTCGTCGGGCACTTCGAGGACCTCAACCCCGGGACGGTGAGCCTTCTCGACGAGGCGGACCTCATAATCGACGGAACGGACAACATCTACACGAGGCAGGTTGTGAACGACTACGCGATAAAGACCGGAAAGCCCTGGATTTACGTGGGTGTTCTGGCAACCTACGGCAACATAATGCCGATAATCCCCGGCAAAACCGCCTGCTTCCGCTGCCTGATGCCCAGGCTCCCGGAGAGACCCCTG
>JAMONK010000104.1 GCA_027065835.1 Thermococcus sp.
CGGGAGAAGGGTTGGGTTCAGAATCACGGCTCTCGACACGGGCGAGGAGGGAATCCTCGCGAGCATTAGGGGCACCTCCCACCTTCCCGGGGTTCCGTTCGGAAAATACATCGTCCACGTCGATGAGATTGAGAGGGTCGGGGTTTCAGCAATACGGCGTGCGCTGGAGGAAGCTGATCTCATAGTTATAGACGAAATCGGCCCGATGGAGTACAAGAGCGATGAGTTCATCCGCGTTGTCGGCGAGGTTCTGAAGTCAGAAAAGCCCCTCCTGGCCGTCGTTCACAGGAAAATGGTTGACAGGTTCCGGCCGTTGGGACAACTTCATACGCTGAGCGTTGAGAACAGGAACGCGGAGTTCGGAACAATTCTTGACGAAGTTATGAAAGAGCTGAAGGGAGTTAGAGGTTGAGGGAGTCCTTGCAGCTCTCGCATATCCACTTCTCGCCGCCCTCGATGTTGACCTTGTACAGTGGGCCGTACTGTCCGCAGAGCTCGCATATCCCGTAGACCTCGGTTTCTTCGGGAACCTCTTCTTCGTTTTCGCTGTTGTAGGTGTTAAGGGCCACGAGAAGGTCCGCGGCGGTTACGAAGCCTATCGGCCTTCCGAGTCTGGTGACGAGGAGGCGCCGTATTCCCCTGTCCATCATCCTGTCTATGGCGTCCTGAACCTCGTAGTCGTCCTCTATAGTCACTGGGTTCTCCGTCATGACCTCTTTGACCTTGACCTCCTTGGGGTTTAGGCCCTTCGCCACGACTTTATCCAGGATGTCCCTGTCCGTGATTATCCCGACTACCTCGTCGTCTTTTACGACAACCGCACTTCCCACCTTGTTTTTGGAGAGAATCCTGGCCACCCTGTGAACGGTATCGCTGGGTTTGACAACGACTGCCTTCCTTTTAACTACTTGGCCCACGGAGATTCTCGGTGCCATGTCATCACCTCTCTAGCGGGAGTTGGGAAGGAAACTTAAAAACCTTTCTTCAGGTCCGTCTGTGCAGGATGTACAAAAATAGGCTAAACGTCAAGACAAACGTGATGACGGCCAAGAGAAGTGGAACGGTGGGCGAGGCAGTCACCGTACTCGTGCTCTGATGTGAGGCTGTTTCAACTAGAGGGGCCATCTTCTGGGGGGAGCTTGAGATGTTGCCGGCGCCGCTTTCTGGGTGGACCGCCAGGAGTCGTTTGGAAGCGGCGTACACCGCCACTGATACGAGTCCCGCCAGAGCCAGACTGATGATATGGAGTCCCTCAAAACCCGGAAATAACGTCTTTTTTACGTTGGCGGCGCTCTTGCGGGGGAGCAAAAGGATAGGTTTGTTCGACGCGCGGTAGAGCTTTACCTCCTGCAGCCTTTTTCCGTACTTCCGCCCGGCTACCTCGACGAGGCCAACCCTCAACATCCTCTCCATATGGTACGACACCGTCGAGATGGGGATGTCGAGCTCCCTTGCGATCTCACTTATTGAGAGCGCCTGATCCTCGATAAGGTGGAGAATCGCGAGCGCTTTATCGCTGGTCAGTATCTGAGCAAGCTCCTTTGCCCTTTCGTCATGAACCCCTATAGCCTTACCACTCAAAAGCGCCACCATGGAGAATACGCCCAAGAAGTATTAAGGGTTTCCATCACTACAACGTGGACTGAAGTTAAGGGAAACATGAGAGTAAAAGGAAAGGGGATTCAACATTTCACGGCTTCTCCATAACGATCTCGATTGTCGAGGTGTTCGCGGTTCTGCCGTCGGCAGTCGGAAGCTCCTCGGTGCCGATCCTAATCTCCTTGACCCTGACCTCTGGAAGGAACCTGTTCCTGACGATCTCGGCGACATCAACGGCCCTGCTGATGGCCCTTCCGCGAGCCTTGACGCTGACCTCCTTAGCACCCTCGTTGAACTGGGTGATAACGGCCAGGACGTAGTTCATAACCGGCTTCTTTCCTATGTAGACAACGTGCTCCTCAGCCATCTCTGGCACCTCCGGAATTTTGTCGTTAGCATCTCACGGATGTTAGTTAAATACTTTTCGGTCGCTTTCATGCTTCCTTGGGCACTTTTGTGGCCCCGATGACGGAATCGGATGCAGCGGCCTGGTCCTGCAAATTCATGTTAAGCAAAAGGTTTTAAGGTCCGGAAATTGCCATAGACTTGGTGATACTATGGCCGTTCATCCGATTGATTACCGCTATGGGAGCGAGGAAATGAGGCGCATCTGGGATGAGGAGAATAAACTCCAAAAACTCCTCGATGTTGAGGCCGCTCTGGCCAGGGCCCACGCAAAGCTCGGCAACATCCCCGAAGAAAGTGCAAGGGTAATCTCCGAGAGGGCAAACACGAAGTGGGTCAAGGTGGAGCGTGTCAAGGAGATAGAGGCCGAGATACACCACGATATAATGGCCGTCGTTAAGGCTCTGAGCGAGGTCTGCGGCGAGCACGGCAAGTACGTTCATCTCGGCGCTACCTCCAATGATATAATAGACACTGCCAACGCCCTCCTCATAAAGGAGAGCCTGGAGATTGTGAAGAGCGACCTCGGGGAGATACGCTCGATTCTCAAGAATCTCGCCAGAGAGCACAAGTACACCGTCTGCATAGGAAGGACCCACGGT
>JAMONK010000105.1 GCA_027065835.1 Thermococcus sp.
GATCAGACCCAGCACCGTAGAGTTTGAAGTTCCCTGGTCCAGGTTATAGACCACAGACGTTGACTCCCCTACCGTGATAGGATGGGACTCATGGAGAACGACGCCCTCCCCCGAGCTCGGGTGAAGGGCCAGGACACCGGCCAGTATAAGGATAAAGGCTAGCACAACACCGCCCACAGCGACTATGAATCCGTAGAGATAGTACTTAAACGGCCTGCCGTCCCCCGCCTTGTCCCCGACTCCCTTGAGCGCTATCAGTATGAGTACAAAGCCCACCAGAGATAGGATGCTTCCAAAAACCCCTATGTACGGTATGGCACCAAAGAACCCTGCCGCAAGTGCCAGTATGGAACCTATGAGACCAAGGTTCCTTTCACTACTCACGTCAACCTCCACGGATACCACCAAGAAATGTAAGGACGCAACTTCTTAAAAAACTTTAGGGGGAGGAAACCGCACACCAACAATGGAAAAAAGAAGTTGATGGGATTACCCTTTCTTTTCCTCTGTCTTTGAGCTCTCGTCCTTCTTGCTCGACTCTGCGGATTTCTGGGCGGGCTTTGCGGCAGGTTTAGGTCTCGCCGCGGCAGGGGGCTTAAGACCGTAGCCGATTATCTTGAACCTGAACTCGGTTCCGTCCCTCAGGTAGTACGTGGTCTCCTTGGTCTCTTTGTTGAAGGTGATCCTCTCCACGGGGAAGCGGTAGTCCCCGAACTTCTCGTTGAGCTCCTGAACCTTCTTAGGATCAATGGGGACCCAATCGTACAGCTCCAGGTCTTCCTCCAGCCCCGAGGTGGTCAGGTAGCAGTTCTCCACGTGCCCGAGCGCCCCTGTGGGACACACATCCACACAGAACTGGCAGAAGGTACACCTGCCGTAGTCCACCTTCGGATGCGGTCTCTTCTCGATTTTTCCGTCGACCTCTATCCAGGTCATCTCTATTGCCCTGGCAGGGCATATCTGGCCGCAGAAGTTACAGCCTATGCACTTCTTCCAGTCAAGTGTGTGGAACCCCCTGTACTTGGGTGCCGGCTCTATCCTCTCGAAGGGTATCTTTATCGTGACCGGCTTCTTAAAGAGGTACTTGATGCCCAGCCATGGTTTGACGAATGACTTTTTGAGCCTGACCTTCTCCTCGCCGACGATCCTAACCCGGGGTTTTTTAACGCTCTCCATTTTCATCACCTGTCTATGTCCGGCGGGCAGTTGTCAAGGGTCTTCAGTATGACCGGCACGTCCGCGAGGCGCGCTCCCTTGAGCAGTTCCTCGAGCACGGTAACACCGTGGCTCTGGCTCGGTCCCCTGACGTGGACACGGTACGGCTTATGGGTTCCGTCGCTGACGACGTAGGCACCGAAGTCACCCTTGGTGCTCTCGACGTGTGCGTAGGCGTCCCCCTTCGGGGGTTTGAACCTAGGCAGTGCCTTGAGCCTTGGATCCTGTACCATGTAAGGTCCGCTCGGCGGCCCCATGTCGAGGAGCTGTTCGAGTATGTAAAGGTCCTGCTCCATCTCGTACCTCCTCACGAGGACCCTCGCGAGACTGTCGCCCTCCTTCAGGACTGGGACCTCGAAGTCAAGCTCGGGGTAGAAGTAGTAGGGGTCGTCCTTTCTGACGTCGTAGGGAACGCCGACCGCGCGGAGGTTCGGACCGGTGACCGCGTGCCTCAGCGCGAACTTCTTGTCCATGACGCCTACTCCCTCTGTCCTCTCTATCGTGATGTAGTTGTCGAAGAGTATCTCATCGAAGTCCTTGAGCTTGCCCTTGAGGTATTCAACCGTATCGCGGAGCTGGCGGAGCCATTTGTCGCCGGGTATGTCCCTCCTGACACCCCCAGGCACCGTGTAGATGTGGTAAACCCTGCCGCCGGTGAGCTCCTCGAAGAGGCGCATAAACCTCTCACGGTAGGCAGCCGCCCACTGACCGGCTGTGTAGAGGCCTATCTCGTTTCCAAAGCCCAGTATCCAGAACATCCATGCGCTCATCCTCGCCATCTCAAGGACCGTCGTTCTTATCCACTGGGCCCTGTCTGGAACCTCCCAGCCGACTATCTCATCGACGGCCATTGAGTAGATGTTCTCGGGGACGTCGCTCTCAGGGACACATATACGGAGGAGCAGGGCTATGTTCGTGAAGTAGGGTCTGCCCTCGGCCAGTTTCTCAAAGCCTCTGTGCAGAAAACCCGGGTTGACTATCGCCTTCTCTATCCTGTTACCATCCATCTTCAGGATTACGCTGAAGTTCTCGGTGGCCATATGCTGTGGACCGAAGAACAGTTCGTAGGTGTTCTTGTCTATCGGATGAAGGTACATGTCGTGCCCCTTTGCCTCTTCCCTAAGTTCCTTCGGGACTTCCAAATCGGCCATGATCATCACCTCATATCACGTAGTTGGTCTTGCTCTCATCGTACCTGTCGAAGTCCTCGCCGTATATCCCCTTCACGTACCCAAGCATGTTGAAGTCCTTCCTGAAGGGATGCTTCTCGTACTCCCTCGGTTCAAGGATGAACGGCCCGAGCCTCGGGTTGCCCTCGTACATAACTCCGAAAAACTCGTGGCCTTCGCGCTCGTAAGTCTCTGCCACGGGCCATATATCCATGACCGTCGGGAGCCTGGGATCCTCACGTGGAATCCTCGTCCTTACCGCGGCATGGACGCTCTCACTGACGCTCCAGAGCTGGTAGATCACCTCAAACTCACCCTCTTTGAGCCAGTCGACGACGGTTATCTGTATGAGCATCTCAAACTTTTTCTGGGCGGTCTCAAGGAATTCTCTTATCCTTTCGGGGGGGACCTTGAACTCAACGCGCCGCTCGCGCCTGACGTTTCCTTCGGCGTAAGGTGCTTCTCCCAGTATTTCCTTGACGAGCCTTCCCTCCTTGGTCTCGGGAAGTTCGGGCTTGGTCTCCTCGGTGTTCTCGACCTTTTCCTCAACCTTGGGTTTCTCGTTCATATCCATGCCAGCCACCTCCTCGCTTCTTTCTCACGCCAGCCTTCACCAAAAAGCTCATCCTGGTTCTTCCTGTAGTACTCGTAGTTCTCCCGGTACCTCTTCCAGCTGTCCGCGGTTCCGTCCTCTATCTTACGCATGATCTCCATGATTCCGTCCATAACGGCCTCCGCCCTCGGCATGCAGCCCGCTATGGCGACATCAACCGGCAGGTACTTGTCGAACTGCTTGACGACGTTGTAGGAGTCCCAGTAGACGCCGCCGTTTATCGGGCATGAGCCGTGTATCATGATGTACTTCGGATCCTGCATCAGCTCGTAGGTTATGATGATCCTCTTGAGGGTCTTCGGGGTGACGTAGCCCGTGATGAGGAAGAGGTCACCCATCCTCGGCGCAGGGTTGGGCATTATTCCGAAGCGCTCGAAGTCGTACCTGGCAGTGGCGAGGGGCGGCATCTCGATACCGCCGCACCCCGTACAGAACGCCACTATCCAGAGGCTCTTCTTTCTGGCCCACCTGAACAGGGGCTCGAAGAGCTTGAACTCTTGGAGTTCATAGCTTATGAAATCGTCATTCTTCTTCTCGCTCATTCACATCACCTCACACCGTCAGCAGCACGGCTATTATTCCGATTATCGTCGGCCACTTCCAGAAGAACTTGGCCGCCTGGTCTATGGTGAACCTCGGGTAGATGCTGGCCACGAATATCGCTATGAAGAGTACCGCTATCTGCTTGATGAGCAACTCGAGCAGGTTGCTGGCTCCTCCGAGGAACAGTATGGCGAAGAATGCCGTCTCCGCGAAGAGCTGAACCGCGTGCTGGGTGAAGAGTATCGCCGCCTGTTTGCCGCCGTACTCAAGCATTGGACCCATGGAGATTTCCGCTGGGGCGGTTATGATGTCGAAGGGTTCCAGCCCGATCATTGCCTGGAAGACTATGTCAAAGACTATCATCGCCAGCAGGAGTGCAGGGACTAGGATGCTCCATCCGTGAACCTGTTGGAGGGCCACTATCTCGCCCAGCTTGAACGTTCCAAAGTGTTGGACGATGGCGATTATCGCAAGGCCGTATGGGAGCTGCATGGCAACCATCGTGAGGAGGCCACGCTGAACACCGAGGGCCGAATACGGGTTTCCGGAGCTCATGGCACCGAGCATTATGCCGAGCATCGGCACCTCAAGGAGGTACGCGACGACTATGAGGTCCGCGTTGCTGCTGAAGAGCTGGAAGTTTGCCAGGGGAAGGAAGAGCAACGCGGTTATGCTGGCGCCGAGGGCGAATATCGGACCGAAGTCGTAGATGAAGCCGTGGCTGATGCTCTCCTTCTTTCCAAGCAGTTTGAGGGTGTCTATAATCGGCTGGTATATCGGCGGACCGACCCTTCTCTGTATCCTCGCCATCGCCTTTCTCTCGATTCCCATGAATATGAAGCCCATGAAGGTGGCGTAGAGCAGCATCCCAATAACTTCAAGGACTAGCCTGACGTCGAAGTTCATTCACAACACCCCCCACAGTGCGAGTATCAGCAGTACTATTGCAAGGTACCATGAGTAGGACTGAACGTTGCCGTTGTAGACGCTCTTCCTGAGCACGTCGGCAAAGTCCTCCGATAACTGGCCCAGCCTCTCGTAGAACCTGTCCCAGCTGTACTTGAGCCAGAAGTCGAGGGCCTCGGCGAGCGGCCTGTAGAAGTTCCGCCTTATGCTGAGGTTGTACTCCTCCGTCACCGGGTTACCCGACTGGTAGGTGTCCGTGACTGGAACCTTCCTAGCTCTGGCCCCGTACACGTATAGGAGTCCCGCTATCACTATACCGGCAATCAGGACCAGTGTCACGCTCAGGGCGTTGTAGGTTCCGTTGGGGGTGATCATCTTATAGTAGTTCCCGGTGATGACCGGCTTCCTGAACAGCTTGTTGATGTACTCAACGACCAGGCCGGGGGCTATTCCAAAGACGATGTTCAGTATTCCAAGTATGCCCATCCCGACGAGGAGGGGTGCCGGTGCTTCCTTAACGTCGTCAAGGTCACTCGGTCTCTGGCCGAACCACAGGGAGTATAGGAACCTGACAACGTAGGCAAACGCCAGTGCGCTTCCAAGGAATATCGCACCGGCTACCAGGGGCATGTGCGCCTGGATTGCCGCCTCGTAGATCAACCACTTGCTCGCAAAACCTGCCATTGGTGGTATTCCCGCGAGGCTGAGCACCGCCACAAGGCCCATTGCGAAGGTTATCGGCATCTTCTCGGCCAGTCCTCCGAAGTCCTCGAACCTGGTCTTTCCAGTTCTGAGTATGACCGCGGCGGTCACGAGCCAGAACAGTCCCTTGAATATCGCGTGGCTGAGGACGTGGAAGAGCGCTCCACTGAAACCAAGGGCGGTGCCGGTTCCTATCGCCAGGAGGATGTAGCCAACCTGCCCGACCGATGAGTAGGCAAGGAGCTTCCTGAGGTCCTCCTGAAGCACCGCAAGGAAGCTGGCCACCACAACGGTTATCGCCCCTATCCAAGCGATGATGTAGAGGAAGAGCGGATGGCCGTGGAAGGTTCCGAGGCTGAAGTAAAGCTTGGCGCCCATCATCATGAGGAGGACGTAGAATATACCGTAGACTCCAGCCTTGCTGAGGACACCGCTGAAGAACGTGGTGTAGCTCTGATCCGTCTCACTGTAGGCGTCGGGTGCCCAGACGTGGAGTGGGAATGCCCCTGCCTTGACACCGAACGCCGTAAGGAAGAACGTGAACAGCAGAATCATATCGGTCCTGCTGAACGTGAGTGTGGCGTGGTAACCCATGCCGGAGAGCCCGGTGAGCTGGGCGTCCTTGGCAAATACCTGGGATATCGTGGCGAAGTCAAGGGCCCCCGTTCTAGCGTACACAAGGGCGATTCCAAGGAGCATCGCGTAGGCACCTATGACGCTGAGGATGAAGTACTTTAACGAAGCGTGCCTGTTGTACTTGAGCACCATCATGAAGCTGGCGAACGTCATGAGCTCCCAGAACAGGAAGAAGCTCACGAAATCCTGGGCTGTGAAGACACCGAGCACGGCCGTGAAACTCATAAGGGCAAATAGCCAGTTGTAGCCGCTTTTCGCGGTCGACACCATGCCAAGTGCCATTGTAAGACCCAGAACTGCTCCAATGATGGCGAAGTACCACGTCATGGTGTTCAGGGTGAAGCTCATGTTAAAGCTCCCCAGGGTGAGGGCGTAGGTAATGGACTTCCCATCCGCCACCGTGGGGTAGACTTTTATAAGGTAAGCCACCGGGATGACCGCACCCGCAAGGCCGATGAGCTCCCGCACGCCCTTCACATCAAGCACCCAGGCAAGGATCCCCGCCACTATCGGGACGAACAGGATTATTGGAACCTCGTTGATCATGCTCCCACCCCCATCAAGGGCACGTTCTTAATGTACTGGGCGACGTTGAAGATGTCGGCCCCCGCTTTCTGGGCAAGGTTCCAGACGTAGTCCGGGTAGACGCCGATGACTATTACAAGGGCCACCAGGAGCAGCATTATGGCACCCAGTGCAGCGCTCTCCGTGATCCTCTCCCCGCTTCCCTCGAACCAGATCACGTGTAGCAGTCTCAGGTAATAGACCGCCTCCACGACGCTGGCGATCAGCACGAGGGCCGCGGCCCACGTGTAGCCGACGTCAACCGTCGCCAGGATTATCCTCAGCTTGCTCCAGAACACGTTGAACATCGGGATTCCAATGACCGCCAGTGAGCCGATCGTTATGCTGAACGCCGTGATCGGCATCCGCCTTCCGAGCCCCCGGAAGTTCTCCATCTCGGCACCTCCCAGCTCCACCGCGACGTAGCCGACGGCGATGAAGAGGAGCGCCTTGACTATCGCGTGGTTCACCATATGGAAGACCCCAGCGTCAACGCCGGCTTGGGTCCCAAGGGCAAGCGCCAGGGCTATGAAGCCTACCTGGGATATGCTGGAGTAGGCTATCATCCTCTTGACGTTCCTCTGTCTCAGAGCCGAGAACTCGGCCACGAGCACCGTCAGGGTCGCCATGATGACCACCAGTTTGAGCACGGAGTGCCAGCTGCCCACAGACTGCATGATGTAGAGCAGTCTCGCGGCCGCGTAGAGACCCGCCTTGACCACGAACGCTGAGAACATAACGGTTACGGGGTGCGGCGCGGCCTGGTAGGCGTCGGGTGCCCACGCGTTGAGCGGGAACAGTTCAGCCTCAACTGCAAGGCCAAAGATAAGCAGGGCCAATCCAGCCTGAGCGGCGGTGGCGTTCATGGAACCTGCGAGTTGGGCGATCTGCGCCATGTTCAGAGTCCCAAGGGAGCCGTAGACGATGGCTATGCCTATCAGGAAGAAGCTTGAACCTATACCACCCAGGATCATGTACTTCATGGAAGCCTCTGCCGCCTCCCCAGTCTTGTTGTAAGCGGTGAGTGCGTACGCGGTTATTGAGGTTATCTCCATGAAGACGAATAGGTTGAAGATGTCGCCCGTTGCTATCATCCCGGTTGCTCCAAGCATTAGCAGCAGGAACAGCATGGCGTACTTGTCGATCGGCTCGATTTTGATGGTTTTGAAGTTGTATATGCTGAGCAGGAAGCTCACCGCGGCCACTATGAACACGAACAGCGCCGCGAAGTGGCCGATGTATAGGTTGATTCCAACTGGAGGTCTCCAGGCTCCGGCCATGACGATTATTGGCTTCCCCGTGGTGTAAACCTCATTGAAAACCCACGCAGCCGCTGCCGTCTGAGCCGCCGTGACCAGCACCAGGAACGGCATTACAGCCTTCTTGCTGGCGGCCTTGATTACCGGAACGAAGAACGCACTTATTAGCGGTATGGCTATGAGGAGTGATGCGTACTGACCGTTCATCCTCTCAACCTCCTTATCTCCTCGATGTTAAGGGTTCCGTACTTCTCGTACAGGATTATGGCGGCACTAAGGGCCATGGCGGTCGTTGCAACGCCGATGACTATCGCGGTGAGGACGAGGGCCTGGGGAATGGGGTCAACGGCCTGCTTAGGTCCGATTCCCTCGCTGAGTATTGGGGCGCTCTTTCCATTGATGTACCCGATGCTTATGAGGAGCAGGTTGACCCCCGTCTCCATGATGCTCAGGCCCACGAGCATCTTGAGCAGGTTCTTCTTGACAAGCACAGCGTACAGGCCGATCATTATCAGGGCTATGGCCCCGAAATAATAGGCGCTGATTTCAATCATTGCCGCTCACCCCTTCCTTGAGCATGTTGTCTATGATTCCGCTGAGCTCGGTTCCGACCTTGAGGCCTATCAGGATGTAGATTATTGGTATGAAACCGCCGCTGAAGAGCTTTCCAACGGTTCCAACGTGCCAGGTCTGCCATATCCAGTCGTACAGGAAGTAGCTGCCTATGAGCAGTCCAATCAGGCCGACCGCTACGTAGCTCATCCCGACCAGTCCCTCGGTCACCTCAAAGCCCTTGTGCGGTATCTCGTACACCGTGAACGCCATGTACAGGAGCAGGAAACCCGTCGCTATAGTGGCACCGCCGGGGAAGCCTCCTCCCGGAGTGAGGTGTCCGTGGATGAATATGTAGGCACCGAAGAGCACGATGAACGGGAACAGGAACCTCGTACCCGTGGTGAGTACGACGCTTCCAGGAACCCTGGCCGTTCTCTCCCGCTTTCTTTTCCAGAGCAGTGCCCCAACACCGGTGGACGCTATGAAAAGCACCGTGACCTCACCGAGCGTATCGAATCCACGGTAGTTGACGACTATCGCGGTAACGGCGTTTATCGCACCCGTTTGATCTTTGACGTGGTTGAGGTAGTACTGGCCGACCAGCATCTTATCCTGACCAAACGGGACGTGGGACATCGCCACGGCCAGCCAGTATCCGATTATCAGTATTGTAATGATGGCAAGAGAGCGCTTTAGAATGCTCACCATCTCACCCACCACCCTGGCTTTTCTTCCTCTTCGGTTTCAAACCTCCTCGTCCGCTTTATGGCGAATATGAAGACGGCCCCACTGAGGGCGGCACCTATGGCGGCCTCGGTCATGGCAACGTCGGGCGCCTGCAGGAAGAAGAACAGCAGCGACGCAAACAGGCTGACCGCCGCCATACCAACCACTGCCGCCAGCAGGTCTCTCCACTCCACCGCGAACACTGCCGAGAGCACCATGATCCCTATGATGATGTAGTTGATACAGCTGATGCAGTTCATTCCTCTCCCCCCTCCTGCTTCAAGTGCTCCCTGTACTTGTCAACAACGCTACCGTGCCATAGTGGGATACCCTTCTTGTAAGCGGCCCTTATCAGCGCATGGGCACTTATGGGGTTCGTCAGCAGGAGAAACGTGGCGATGGTTACCGTCTTCACCAGCCATGACCAGCTTCCGTAGCTGGTTCCAATGGCCCAGATTCCAGTGCCCACTACAACACCGAGCGAACCGAGTGTGGCGCTCTTTGTTGACGTCTGCATCCTGTTGTAAACATCCGGCATCCTGATAAGACCCAGCGCTGAGAGGAAGTAGAAGAACGTACCTATCAGCACCAGAGCTTCTCCGATTACGGCCGCGGCGTTCATATTCCTCCCTCCAGGTAGCGCGCGAAGGCAATAACACCTCCAAAGGCCAGGACTGCGTACACCAGTGCAACGTCGAGGAATATCATCCTCTTGTAGTAGAGTGCGAAGAGAACCATGAGGCCGGCGGTTATGGTCGTCATGATGTCCACCGCCACCAGCCTGTCAACCGTGGTCGGTCCCCTGAATACCCTGTACATACTGAGCAGAAGCGCGATCGCTATCAGGACAAGATAAACGTTGACCCCTATCATCCGAAGATCACCTTCAGGAATTTTTCAAAGGGCATCGTTATCGAGGAGGATGCGTTCTTTACATGCTCATCCTCAGTTTCTGCGTGGAGAACCTCATCCGGAACCCATATCCAGTGTATGAAATAGTCCTCGTCGTCCACGTCGAGTGTTATCGTTCCAGGCGTCAGGGTGATTGAGTTCGCTAGCGCCAGTTTTCCGGCGTCGGTATTCAGTACCGTCTTGCAGTGAACGATCCCGGGGCGTATTGGGCGCTTTGGATGGAGAACCCGGTACGCCACGTCAAGGTTGGCCATTATCATGGCCCACAGAAAATACGGTATGTACGCCGCAGCATAGATGATCTTCTTTGGATGGAGGTTTGCTAACCCCCCGGTGGTGAAGATCTCATACGCAAAAGTCGCCACTATCAGCGACAGCAGCAAACCGAATCCCAGCTCCTGTGGGTCAATACTGGCCGTTAGGAACAGCCATATTATGAACAGCACGATCACAGTGTACAGATACCTACTTACTCTGCTTGCTTCCCCCATTGAACAACCCTCCAGTTGAGTTTCAGCTCGGAGCTAGCAGTAGCTACAGGTGACTTTTAAACAATTACTTATAAACGTTTCCGGAAAAACTCTAGGTTTAGAACTTTTGGTTAAGGTGCCGGCGCCAAAAATGTCCCCCTTTGCAGAAAAGAGTGCGTTAGAGCCAACGAATGGTCAAATATGCCCCGCGGATTTTCACGGGGAAAGACGCCAAAAGGAAAAAGACACCGGTTCAATAGATTGAAATCCTCTTAACACCCTCAAGCTTGGAGAGCTCGTTGATCAAATCCCCCGCCACGGGCCTCTCCGTGATTATCGTCAGGGTTGCCTCCGGGTACAGTTCCGGGTCCTCCGCGACAACCTGGACTATGTTGATGTCCCTCTCGGCTATTTTCTGTGCTATCTTGGCCAGGATGCCGATGGCGCGCGGCTCGGGCTCTATCTCAATGACACCGTATCCAACGTGTCTCCCGACGTACTTCATGTGCACCGTTGGTTCAAGGTTCATGTATATGTCCCGGAGTTCCGGAATCTTAAGTATCATGCCCACCGTTTCCTTGACGACCCGCCGGTCAACGTCCAAGGCCTTGGCTATTTTGGTGTAGGGGACCTCGATATCACCGGCTTTGATCTTCATATCATCCGAAACCTTGAGACCGTACTTCAGAAGTGTCTTTGCGATCTGTTTTCTCACAGGGTATTCATCAAAGTAATGCTCCACCTTTCCCCACATATCGACCACCCATAGTAGTCCATCGTTAGACTCTTTAATTCAATAATATTAAAATGTTTCCATGCCAGCATGTTCACACTGGTTAAAGCTTTAAAAACTTTTGGTATCCCTGAGCATTCACGGACATCCCTGGACGGATATTTTAGCCATCGCCGGATTTTTAAATGCCCCGCTGTAGTTCATGAACATGATACGGCTCAGGCTACCCCACTCCAGGTTTGAGGAGGTCGACGACGGGATCAGGCTGATATGGAGGAACACCCTCTACGCCGACTTTGAGAAGCGCGAGCTTGAGGGGATCATCCGGAGAAAATTCCGGGTGAGCCCGTCAATCTCCGTTGAGAACGGGACCCTAATCGTGGGGACGGACTATGAGAAGGTTGAAAAGTTCATCGCCCTTTTCCTCCAGAACAACCTCGGCAATCGCCTGATGAACGCGTACACCGGACGGCCGATCGTCTACATTCACGGAGGTACGGAGGTCCCACTCCTCGGCTACAACGCGTTCGGGCTCATCGACAGGGGCACCAACCTCATTCAGGTACGCGGTGCCACCGGTTGCAACCTCTCCTGCGTCTTCTGCTCGGTCGATGAGGGCCCGTATTCAAGGACGAGAAAGCTGGACTACGTTGTTGACGTTGATTATCTCCTGGAGTGGTTTAACAACGTCGCGAGGATCAAGGGGAGGGGCCTTGAAGCCCATCTTGACGGACAGGGGGAGCCGCTCCTCTACCCTTTCCGCGTAGAGCTCGTCCAGGCCCTCAGGGAACACCCCCACGTATCGGTTGTCTCCATGCAGAGCAACGGCGTTCTACTAACGGACAAACTCGTCGAGGAGCTGGCGGAGGCCGGCCTCGACAGGGTTAATCTGTCCATTCACTCACTTGACCCGGAGAAGGCCAAGATGCTGATGGGAATGAGAGGATACGACCTTGAGCACGTCCTTGACATGGTCGAGGCCCTGGTAAACGCGGGGATAGATGTCCTCATTGCACCGGTCATAATCTTTGGAATCAACGACGACGAGGCTGAAGCTTTCGTAGAGTTCGCCCGGAAGATTGGGGCTGGGAAACGCTGGCCCGCCATCGGATTTCAGAACTACGTGCCCTACAAATTCGGGAGGAATCCCACAATCGCCCAGGTGGTCCCGTTCAGAGAATTCTACGAATGGC
>JAMONK010000106.1 GCA_027065835.1 Thermococcus sp.
ATCGGCACCCTCGTCGACAAGGCCGGATTCAAGGCCAACGTTCTCCAGTGGGACAGGAAGAAGGCAGTCCACACCGTTTACATCACCGACCCGAAGAGCTACGAGTGGAACATGTACACCGAGGGTTGGGTTGCAAGCGCCTACGCCCTCTACCCGACCAGCAGCGTCATTCAGTACGACGTCTGGTACGCTCCGGGTGTCGTTGGCTGGACCTACACGCCGGAGACCACCGTTGCGGACCTCCTCAAGCAGGTCGGTAACGGCGATGTGAACGCCGGCGCTCAGAAGCTTGGCCTCAAGTACTACACCGGTAGCAAGCTCCAGGAGATCCTCAAGTGGACCAACACCCAGATCGGCCCGCTCATGTACAACAACAAGCTCACGTACAACAACAAGACCTACTCAATAACCACCGAGGACCAGTTCTGGGACCTCTACAAGCTCGGTGAGGGCATGCTCATGATGGACGCCCTCCGTGTCTTCACCGTTGAGCAGTGGAACTTCTTCGAAGTCAGCAAGTCCGTTAACGTCGGAATAGCCGACCCGCTGACCGGTCTCGCCTCAACCATGGCCATCAGGTCACTCAGCAAGGCCCAGCCCACTCCGACCAGCACCACCTCAACCAGCAGCCCGAGCAGCACCAGCAGCCCGAGCCCCACCCAGACCAGCACCCCAACCAGCAGCAGCACTCCGAGCAGCACCACCCCAACCAGCACCAGCAGTGGAGGCACCAGCACCACGACCTACGTCATCGTGGGTCTGGTGATAATCGCCATAATCGGCGCCGCCTGGTACTACATGAAGAAATGAGCTCTTTCCCTTTTTTCTTATGATTTTTATTGTCTTTTCTTCAGGTGTCTCCGAAGCTTCTTCTTGAACTCAATGCGTCATTCTGTCAAATGTGTACATCTGTGCACTTTTGGGGGAAAACTATATAAAACTTTTACACGATTGAAAACCTTAGCGGATACTGAAATCAATAATATAAGGGAGGTCTGATTATGGGATTTGGGAAGTACCTCGCGTACAGGCTGTTCAACGCGGCGTTGATTTTGTTTTTTGTCGTACTGCTAACGTCAACTCTCTTCGTTAAGTTGGCGGACGTTACATTGCAGTCTCAGATCCAGGAGACGGTTCAGGCGGAATGGAATGCGTACGCCCAACACCACCCCGGTGGGCATGTCAATCAGAGTGAGTTTATAAAACAGAGGACCGAGTACTGGACGGATTATTACGGTCTTAACAAGCCTTACAGAACAAGGGTCTGGCAAACCACGATTAAAACGTTAACGTTTAATTTCGGTCAGACCAGACAGACACTTTTCGGTACCAGGGACACGACTCAGATCATCAAGATAGCCCTTCCAAGGACAATTCTCCTGTTCACAACGGCCCAGATAATCGTTATCCTCATAGGAATCCTCCTCGGTGTTAAGAGCGCCCAAAACCCGGGAAGCACTGTGGACAGGACGATATCCGTCCTGGCAATGGTCACGGCGAGCCTCCCGATGTGGTGGTTCGGCATGATCATGATCCTCATCTTCGCCTTCAAACTGGGGTGGTTCCCGGTCAACTCATTCCCAGACCCAACCTTAACGGGACTGGCGCACATTAAGGACGTTATGTGGAGGATGGTGCTTCCGGTTACCACCATAGTCACGGTCCTCTTCGGAGGATGGGCTTGGACAACTAGGAACATCATGATAGGAACCATGCAGGAAGATTTCATCATGGCAGCGAGGGCGAAGGGTGTTCCGGAGAGAAAGGTCATCTACGGGCACGCGCTCCGCGCGGCGGCACCGCCGATAGTTACTATGACCATCTTCAGCCTCCTTGGTTCCCTCGGTGGAGCCATCATTACCGAGGCCGTCTTTAACTGGCCAGGGATGGGTAGGCTGTACTGGATAGCCCTCCAGCAGAACGAGACGACGCTCATAGTTGGCCTCACCTACATATTCACCCTGCTGTACCTGACGGCAATGATACTGGCCGACCTGACCTACGCCTTCCTCGACCCGCGTGTTAAGGTCGGTGCATCAGCCAGCATGTGAGGTGACGTGAAATGAGATGGGTTGACATGAAAGATAGCCTCAAGAACTTTTGGAACGATTTCCGGAGGGAAAAGTCCGGAATGTTCGGACTGTTCCTCCTCATCCTCCTCCTGTTTACCGCACTCGCCGCTCCGCTCCTCACGAGCCCGGACATACCTCAGAAGTGGAAGACGTACTGGCTGGAGAACCCGCAGAACGCGCCCCCGGCCTGGAGCAACTACTTCTCATCGACCACCAAGGCGCCCCACGTTATCTACACCTACCACGACCTTCACATAACCAAGAGCAAGGACCAGTTCGGGGACACGGTTTACAGCTTCGAGATCCCGTACAAGTACAATTACCAAGTGCCCGTGAAGGATATCGTTATCTTCAAACTCGCGTCCAACGCTTCGTCTCCCCTGGACGCCCCGCATATATCCATCGCCCTTAGAAGGCCCGTCCAGGACGGTTACAGCCGTGTCGTTCCTTTGCTGGATGAGACCGTTTCATCAAACGCCACCATTCAGCTCTCCACCAACACCCAGGTTAGAAGGAACGTCCTGAACTGGCTCAAGCAGAACAAGGTTCAGGTTGACCCCACCCTTGAGTTCCAGCTCCTGGCCACGATGGACACGATGAAGTTCCTGTTCTCCCAGATACAGCCCAACATCCAGAACATGATGGACAACCCCAAGCCCCTCCACGGTACGTACACGCTCCTGGTCAACGTGACCGCGAAGCCTGGAATCTCCGTGGACTTTAGCAACGTTGAGATCGTCTTCATGGGCAGAACCTACGGCATCATGGGAACCGATGACCGCGGTAGGGACATCTGGACCGGACTCATATGGGGAAGCAGGGTTTCACTTACAATCGGTATCGCGGTGGCGGTGCTCAGCGTTCTCATAGGAATCTTCTATGGAGTTACAAGCGCGTACCTCGGTGGCTGGAAGGACGAGTTCCTGCAGAGGATCAACGAGTTCGTAGCCTCAATACCAACGCTGCCGATCCTCATCCTCCTCGGTGTTTACTTTGGAGGACACATCATGCTCTGGCAGCTCGTACTGCTGTTGGTGGCCTTTGGATGGGTTGGTATAGCGAAAGTTGCGAGGAGTATGGCCCTCCAGATCAAAGAGCAGACGTACGTTGAGGCCGCGAGGGCACTAGGTGCCGGAACCGGTAGGATAGTTTTCAAGCACATGGTACCCCAGCTCCTTCCGTACGCCTTTGCCCAGATAGCCCTTGGTGTTCCGGGGGCCATCCTGGCCGAGGCCTCTCTGAGCTTCCTGGGTCTCGGTGATCCGAGCAAGATCACGTGGGGTCAGATGCTCAACGAGGCACAGCGTGCCGGTGCCGCGGTCAATGGATACTGGTGGGAGGTTATCCCGCCCGGACTGGCGATTACCCTAGTGGGTCTAACGTTCGTCCTCATCGGTGTGGCCCTTGACAAGGTCCTCAACCCGAGGCTCAGGAGGATGTGAGGTGGTAGAGATGAGCAAGAACGTGCTTGAAGTAAAGAACCTCAAGATGTATTACTTCACGAACAAGGGTGTCGTTAAAGCGGTGGACGATCTCAGTTTCACCCTGAAGAAGGGTGAAGTGCTTGGACTTGCCGGTGAGAGTGGGTGCGGCAAGTCCTCCCTTGGTTTTACTTTAATGGGGATGCCGACACCACCAGGGAAGATCGTAGACGGTAGCATAAAGATAGACGGCAGGGAGGTCGTTGGCCTGCCCGAGGACGTGCTCAGGAAGGAGGTACGCTGGCAGAAGATCTCGATGATATTCCAGGGTGCGATGAACGCCCTCAACCCTGTGTACACCGTTGGCTACCAGATGATAGAGCCGCTCGTGTACCTGAAGGGTATGGAGAGGGACGACGCGCTTGACAGGGCCCAGAAATACCTGGAGCTGGTCGGCCTTCCTGGGGACATAGTTTACCGCTATCCACACGAGCTCTCAGGAGGAATGAAGCAGCGTGTCATCATAGCAACCGCCCTCCTCCTTGAGCCGGACGTGGTTATCGCAGATGAGCCGACAACCGCCCTTGACGTCGTCGTTCAGGCGCAGATCATCAACCTCATGAAGAAGCTGAAGAAGGAGCTCGGCCTGTCGATGATATTCATCACCCACGACCTCAGCATCCTTGCGGAGATCAGTGACCGCGTTGCCATAATGTACGCCGGTAAACTCGTTGAGATTGGAGACAGCGAGAAGATATACTACGAACCGGCTCACCCGTACACTCAGAAACTGCTGGCGGCAATACCGAGGCTTCACGAGGATGTTGAGAGGCTGGAGTTCATTCCGGGACAGCCGCCCAACCTCATCAACCCGCCTAAGGGATGCCGCTTCCACCCGAGGTGCCCGTACGCAATGCAGGTTTGTAAGGAGCAGATACCCGAGCTGAAGGAAGTTGATAAAGACCACTACGCTGCATGCTGGTTGCTGTGAGGTGTGAGAAATGGCCGAGCCGGTACTCAAAGTTGAAAATCTCAAGAAGTACTTCCCGATCAAAAGGGGACTCGTGTCCTCACTCAAGGGAGAACCCCAGAGATTCGTAAGGGCCGTCGATGGTATAACCTTTGAAGTCGGAAAGCAGGAAGTCTTTGCACTGGTAGGCGAAAGCGGCTGTGGAAAGTCCACCACCGGAAAGCTCATAGTCAAGCTGCTGCAGCCGACCGAGGGCAGCATCTACCTTGAGGGAAATGACGTTACCAACGTCAGAACCAGGGAGGAGGTCTTGGCTTACAGGAGAAAGGTTCAGATCATATTCCAGGACCCGTTCAGTTCAATGAACCCACGCTTCAGGGTCTTTGATATCCTGGAGGAGCCCCTCCTTATTCACGGTATAGGCGAAACCAGGGCGGAGCGTGAGGAGCTGATCTACAAGGCGCTTGAGATGGTCAAAATAACCCCGCCCGAGGACTACGTCGGCAGGTTCCCGCACATGCTGTCCGGAGGTCAGAGGCAGCGTGTCGCCATAGCCAGGGCCCTCATCCTGGACCCGACCTTCATCGTTGCGGACGAGCCCGTCTCGATGCTTGACGTTTCGATCCGTGCAGAGGTCCTTGAGCTCATGAAGGAGCTCAAAGAGAAGATGGGCGTCACCTACCTGTACATCACCCACGACATGTCCACGGCAAGGTACTTCGCCGACTGGATGGCCGTCATGTACCTTGGAAGGATAGTGGAGATGGGTCCAGCCAAGAGGGTCATCGACAACCCGTTGCACCCGTACACCCGGGCACTCCTGGCTGCGGTCCCGGAGCCTAAGCCCGAGAGGAGGAACATAATAAAGGAGCTCCCGATCAGGGGTGAGGTTCCAAACGCGGCCAACATACCGCCCGGGTGCCGCTTCCACCCAAGGTGCATATTTGCCCAGAAGGGCCTCTGTGACGTCGAACATCCGAAGCTCGTCGAGTACGAGCACAACCACTGGGCGGAGTGCCACCTTGTGGGCAAGTACTGACCTTTGCTTTTTTTCACTTTGATTCTTGGTGATAAAAATGGCGAGTTTTAAAGAAGCCCTCTCAAACGTGTACATTCGGCTGGGTCTTGTCCTCCTACTCCTATCGCTGGTTCTGGCGGTGGTGTCTCTGAGAACCTCCCCCTACTCGTTTCAGTCAAGTGGATACCTGGGGGCGGGCCAGGGGATCCAACTCCTTGGGAACCACAGTGCGTCACACACGGTGAGCAACAGGACCCTGGTTCTCTCGGGTAACGGGACGCTGGTCGTGATCACCGCCGGGACGAATAAGACGTACTCACTTAACGGAACCTCCATTACCCTTCATCCGAGCGATACGCCTATACTATCCGTGATCCAGGGCGGAATCTCCTACCACTACGAAGAGGAGGGCACAGAGTACCACTACCTCAACTTGGCCATCGTTGCGTTCGTCATCATGCTCCTCGGGAGTATGTTCTCGATATACGGGTTTACCCACGTCATGTCGGACCTTAAAAAGGAGCGGGAAAGAAGGAGGCGCGGATCATGAGGAAGCTGGATATTGAAACCGTGGTGGGGACTGGAGAAGATTTTCTCAGGAAGGGGGTTGCCGGGGCAGGCGCCGACGGGGTCGTTGTGGGCGTAAGTGGAGGAATCGACAGCGCTACGGCAGCCTATCTCGCCGTCAGGGCCCTTGGAAAAGAACGGGTGCTTGGGGTTATAATGCCTTACTACGAGAACGGTGATGTGGACGACGCGAGGCTGGTGTGCGAGAGCCTGGGTATTGACTACCGTGTCATCGGGATTAAACCCATCGTTGATGCGGTGGTGGCCCAGCTCGGCTTCCAGCCGGACAGACGCTCCCTGGGCAATATAATGGCGAGGGCCAGAATGGTTCTCTTGTACGCACACGCCAACCAGCTCAACCGCCTCGTCCTTGGAACGAGCAACAGAAGCGAGGTTCTGACGGGGTACTTCACAAAGTGGGGGGATGGGGCGAGTGATGTAGCTCCCCTCATAAACCTCTACAAAACTGAGGTCTGGGAGGTTGCGAGGTTCCTTGGGGTCCCGGGGAGGATAATCGAGAAGAAGCCAACCGCGGGCCTCTGGGAGGGACAGACAGACGAGGATGAGCTTGGCATAAGCTACCGCCTTCTGGATGAGATTCTGTGGCGCCTCGTTGACCTAAAGATGTCGAGGGAGAGGGTAGCCGAGGAACTTGGCGTTCCAGTTGAGAAGGTTGAATACGTTGAAAGCCTCGTGAGAAGGAGCGAGCACAAGCGCCGCCTTCCACCCGGCCCGGAGTTCTGAGGTGAGCGGATGAAACGCGGCTACCTCTCCGTTTTTCTTGCTGCGTCTATGTGGGGGACCCTTGGAATCTTTGCCACGTACATCTACCGCTACGGCGTTGACTCGTTTACGATGGTCTTCTTTCGCGTTCTCTTTGCCCTCATAATACTTGGCACGTACATCTCCGTTTTCCTCCGCGAGAACCCCTTCACCAGCGAAAGGCTCTGGTTCTACGCGATTTACGGTTTTGTTGGAGTTTTCATGTTCTACACCCTCTACTTCTACACCGTCAAGATATCCTCCGTTGGCTTTGCTGTGCTCCTCGTTTACACGGCACCCGCCTTTTCGGTTCTCTTTGGTAGGGCTGTTTTTGGTGAGCCTCTGTCATCCGAGAAGATGATCGCCCTCATAATGGTGCTCGTGGGTATCGTCCTTGTCGCGGGCAACGTTAACCTCGCCTCGGTCAATGCCCTCGCCCTCGTAACCGGAATCGGGACGGGCCTCACCTACGCGGTTTACGGTGTCCTTGCGAAGTTTGGGGTCAGAAACGAAAAGCCGGAGCGTGTTCTGTTCATGACCCTGTTCTTCGGCCTCCTGTTTCTGGCACCCTTCTCCAAGTTCTCGGTCCCACGGGGTGCCCTGCCGTACCTGCTTGGTCTGGCCTTCTTCCCGACGTTCCTTGGGTACGTTCTCTACAATTATGCACTTCGAGAGGTTGAGGTGAGCCGGGCCAGTATAATCGCGACGGTTGAACCTGTTGTGGCCATAGTCCTGGCTTACGTCTTGTTCCAGGAGACTCTCAGCTACGTCCAGCTTGGCGGGGCCGTTCTCATAGTTGGGGGCTCGGTTTTGGTTCATTTGACCGGAAAAGAAAGTCCTGAGGAGGGGGTCATCGAGGAGGTTCACTAAACGTAGAAGTACCTCCCAAGCTCCCACTCTGTCACCTTTTTGGTGTCCTCGGGCACGTTCTCGGAGCGCAGGTATTCGAGGTACTCGGTCCACTCCCTCTCTTTGTACCCAACGAACCTATCGTAGGCGCCGGCTAGGGCGTCCTTGATAACACCGTCTTTCTTGAGCTCTTCAATGGCCTCCCCCAGACTCGAGGGTAGGGTTGTGATTCCGAGGGTTCTCCGCTTCTCATCGGACATCTCGTAGACGTTCTCCTCAACGTATCCCGCCGGGTCGATCCTCCTCTTTACACCATCAAGACCCGCCGCTATGACCGCGGCAAAAGCGAGGTACGGGTTTGCACTTGGGTCGGGGCATCTGTACTCTATTCTGGCTCCCTTGCCCCAGAACGCTGGAACCCTTATCAGAGCGCTTCTGTTCCTGTAGCCCCAGCTTGTGTAGACAGGTGCCTCGTAACCGGGAACGAGCCTCTTGTAGCTGTTCACAGTGGGGTTCGTGATTGCCGTCAGGGCCCTTGCGTGCTTGAGGATTCCTCCCATGAAGTACAGCGCCTTCTCGCTCAGCCCATCTTCCCCGGTGAAGACGTTCTCCTCCCCGCTCCAAAGGCTTATGTGCAGGTGCATACCGTTTCCAGGAAATCCGTGGAGTGGTTTTGGCATGAAGGTCGCGTACAGGCCGTGCATCTCGGCAACGGCCCGGACGATGTACTTAAAGCTCACCACGTTGTCCGCCGTTTTCAGAGCCTCATCGTACCTGAAGTCTATCTCATGCTGGGCGTTCCCAACCTCATGGTGAAGGACCTCGGGGATCAGACCGAAGGAGGTCATGTACGCGGCTATCTCCCTCCGTACCTCCCTGCTCCTGTCAAGTGTCACGAGGTCGAAGTAGCCGCCGCTGTCGGGTATCCGCAGTTCCCATGACCCGTTCTTCCTGAAGAGGTAGAACTCGGGTTCAGGGCCGACGTACGCTCTAAACCCCTCATGTTCGAGCTTCTTTAATGCGCTGCGGAGCACACCCCTTGGATCCGCCGAGTACGGCTTCCCATCCTTGTAGATATAACCGTACACCCTTGCGATGCCCTCCCAGGGGACCTCGGCGTAGGTGGAGGGATCCGCCCTAAAAACCAGGTCACTGTCCTCTATACCCTGGAAGCCCGGTATCGACGAGCCATCGAAGGCGATACCCGTCTCCACGGCTTCATCGTATCTTCCCGCCGGTATCTCCATGCCCTTGGGAACCCCGTTTATGTCCACAAAGACGAGCTGAACGAACTTGGGTTTCATCCCCTTCAGGGGACTTCCAACGCTTTTAATTACGTTCATTTTTATACCTCCATTTTAGATAAATGTTCTATTTATTCAGCTGTTAATGGACATGTTTTCTAATATAACCCTTTTGGCTATGTTTTTGTCAAATTGACGGAACGCCCCTTCCGGTGTCGTCTTATATCTTGATAATGTTTAAATAATGGACTTGGATGGCTATTTTTTACATTTTTATGGCAACACAAGTTTTTTCCGGTCTGGCCATTAGGTGTTACCATGCGGAGGGCAGAGGACATACTCAACCGTGAATTCGCCAGAATAAACGTTCATCTACCGCGGGCCAGGCCCACTCTTAAAACACTTCTGGAAACTGCCGATCCGAAGGTTGTCTTAAGGGACGGCAGCGAGCACCACTTCAGGAGATCGGAGCTGGAGTTCATAGCCTCCCTGCTGGGTGGGGAAGGGCTTGACGCACTCCGGATTCCGATAGTACTTGAGATAAGCTCCACCTACAGGGGCTACTTCCGCGTGCGGGGAAGGGTTGAAGTCGAGGTCATTGACAGGATCCTCGGTACCTACGATATCCTCGAAGAGAAAACCGAGGAGCTCTACCCGCGTTATCTCATCCCGCGCATCAGGCGTCTGCTTCCAACAACAACCACCTACGCGTTCATACAGGAGTGATGGGAAATGGGGGAAGAAGGAAAGGTGTTGAGGGACTATCTCATCTTCACTGTTCCCCAGGTTACGGTTTTTGCCGGGGCGGTTTTGGGAATCCTTCTGGCAGTTGGCGTCAAACTAAACACCGCGCTGGGCATCTTTTCCGGGCTTTACGGTGGTATGCTGCTGATACTGGCCCTGATAATCCGGCCACATGTTTCAGGACTCCGCCTCTACAGGCTGGTGATCGCTTTTTCGGTGGGCCTGATACTGGTGGGAGTCCTGGTGCTGATGGGTGGGTAGTTTTATAACGGAAAATACCCAAACTACAAATGGTGGGAACTAATG
The DNA here is from genome assembly GCA_027065835.1 of Thermococcus sp. Lineage (GTDB taxonomy): Archaea > Methanobacteriota_B > Thermococci > Thermococcales > Thermococcaceae > Thermococcus. Next base: position 9,954 of record JAMONK010000106.1, read on the forward strand.
AGGCGGGCAGTCAGGATGCTCCTGGTCTTAATACTCATGATTTCAGTGATCCCCCTTGTCTCCGGCCAGTATCTAACCTTCACAACCCCGGACTCGATTAAGGTGGTTAGGGGTGATTACAGCACGGGTACCCTCAGTCTGACGAACGCTGGAGGTCTAAGCTTTAAAATAGTCAGTTATCAGGATTTCTGGGTTGAGGACTCAAACGGTGATATCGTCCCTGGATTCACCCTCATCGTAAACCCAAGGATACTCACGGCGTGGGCCTCTCACAAGACGTACACCATAAGCTACAACATAAGCGCCCCCGGTACGATTCCGGGCGGCACGTACGTTCTTCACATGAAGTTCTGGGCGTTTACCAACGACAACACGATGTACGTCGTTAACGCCAAAGTGCCCGTTAAGGTAATCGCCGGGGCTTTACAGTTTGGGATTGCCCAGTCCTACATCAAGGAGAGGCCGGGTTCCCCGTACGTCCTCAACGGGGAGACCATCGTGGTGTTCTCCCATGTGGTCAATCAGGGACATCACAACGTCAGTGTGACCGCTTCGGTGACCTTTGGGGCCGCGGGCACTTCGTACTTCAAGGACGTTAGGAATCTTACGATGGTCCCGGGCGACAACGTGGTCAGGTTTTCCATTCCTGTAGGCTACAATGTCCCTCCAGGTGTTTACACCCTTAACTACACCCTCTCCTATCCGGACGGCTCTTATACTTACTCCCGGAACTTTGAGGTGAAGTTCGGCGTCAGCCTGGTCGCGGTCTCCCTGAAATCCACCCGGGTTAAAGTGGGCCAGGAGAACACCGCGTACCTCACGCTTCTCTCCGAGAGGGATATTACCCTGAACATGACGGTTACTGCGTACAAGGGGTCAAAACCCGTACGTAAGGAATCCCGTTCGGTGGTCGTGCATGGGGGGACGGATGTTATCAGCGTCTCACTCCCCACCGGGGTTCCCGGCAACATAACCTCGGAGATCCTGCTGGGCTATGCCGGGAGGGATGTGGGTTCCAGAAACGTCTCTTACACCGTCCTTGCTCCTCTGGTCCTCAGCAACCTGAGCTATGTGGCGAAGACCTCGGGAGAGGTCGTGTTCACGCTCAGAATCCTAAACCCCAACGATGTGCCGATTAACGGAACCATCGTTTACGAGGTCTACAGCGGGGGCGACATCATCTCAAAGGATTCGGTTGGGGCCAACTTCGTCCCGGGATCAACATCAACGAAGGTTACCCTAAAGCTGCCCGTGGGGAAGGAGCTCTCCTACGAGTTTAATCTGCTCTCCTTGGGGGAGACCAGCACCAGAAAGGGCTCCCTCTATATACGGCCCCCAACCCCGACCACTACTTCGTCCCCACCCTCTCCTTCCTCCACCCCAAGTTCGACCTCAAACTCCACCACGGTGTCATCCAGGAAGGGAGGGGGGAGTTCCACAATGCTGCTCGTTATACTGGCGGTCCTTATACTGGTGGGGATCGGGGTGGCGTTCTACTACTCCTCCAGTGGTGGTGACGTGAAGAGGCGGAGACGGCCAAAACCAAAGCGCCGCTCTCCGCTGGGCAGGTTCAAGCCTCCGAAGGTACCCAGGTTCAGGGAGAACAGGGAGCTCCCCAAGAAAAAGTGAACCTTTTCGTGTAATGCGTTTTCAATTTCCGTGTTCCTTCCAAACCTTTTTATTTCTCCCTTCCCAGACCCTCACGGGCGAGGGGGTCGGGGACTCTCGGGGTGCTCCCGAGGAAGTTCCGCCCACCTCACCGGGGCCGCGGTGCCGCAAGGCACCTCCCGAGAGGGAGGGCAACGGCGCAGAAACGACACGTCCCGGCGGGCATGGGGATGAAAGCGGCGAAGGGCCCGGCGACGGTGCCCGAGCTAACCCGCAGACGACCCGCCGGGGAGCGGTGAAACGGCCGTCCCGTGGGGTGCAAGGCCAAAGGAGGGGCGATGAAGTCCCGGTGCGAGCCCCGTGGTAGGCCGCTCAGTCGAATGTTCCCTTCCATACAGAAGGCGGGCTACGGCCCCCTCGCCTCATCTTCTCAGAACGTCGAGTGCAGAGGCCAAAAGTATCAAAGCGCCTCCGATCGTGGTCCTTATACCCGGCACCTCCCCGAAGACGAGAAACGCGTAAAAGACTGCACTCATGGGGTCGAGGTAGCTGAGCAGTGCTGCTTCGTTCACCTCCACATCT
>JAMONK010000107.1 GCA_027065835.1 Thermococcus sp.
TTGAGATAGAGGGCCAGAAGGTCGAGCTGAGCAAGGATGACATCGTGCTCAGGAAGGCCGTGTTCAGCGAGGGCGAGGAGGTCGAGACCGCCGTAGTGGGAGACGCCGTCGTGGTGTTCTTCTGAGTTAACCTTTTACACCTTTACTCCATTTTCTTCTGGGTGGTGAAGTTGGGAGAAGATGAACTCAGAAAGAGAATCGAGGAGATGGAAGCACTGCTTGAGCTGATGGACAGGAAGTACGAGGAGATGAAACGGGACAGGGAGATTCTTGAGAGGGCAATCTCAGAACTCAAGGAGGAGAACGCCAAATTGAAGGGTGAGGTCGATGGAAGAGCTTAGAAAGAAGCTCCTGGAACTCTCCAAACAGGAAGCGTCGCTCAACTTTAAGATGTACGAGCTTTTTGAGGAAAATCGGGTTCTGGCCATAAAGCTGGCTGGTTACATCGCAGAAAACCGGCTCCTCGGCGGCAGCTGGGACAGTGAAGAGGTCAGGGACGTCATGGACCGGTACCTCATCGGGAAAGCGGACAGGGATGGGGAACCGCCGGAATGATTTCAATGAGGAACATCTCTGTTCACAAAACGTTTAAAAAGCATTGACGTTACCAACCCGCGGGTAAAATTCCGGGCGAAGGCGTCCGCCCTAATCGCCCCCTGGGGCTAATGACGCCTGTTCTCCAATCCAGGAGGTGACGCCATTGAACCCGGAAGGAAGGATGATAATAGGTGCAGTCCAGGTTATCGTGGTCTTAACACTCTCTCCCCTGATGGTGGGGATACTGAAGAAAATCGAGGCAAGAATCGAGTCGAGGAAGGGAATAAGCATATTTCAGCCCTACTACGATCTGGCCAAGTTCTTTAGAAAGGAGACGCTGGTTCCTGAAGGCACTGGACCTTTCTTCATCATGGCCCCATTCATAGCGTTCGGAGCCATGCTGACCCTGCCCTGGATGCTCCCGATAGTCGGCAACTTCCCGAGCTGGCTCGCACCGACGGTTGACTTCTTTGGAGGAACGTTCATCTTCGGCCTGGCCGCGATGGCATCGATCCTCGCGACCGAGAGAACGGGAAGCTACTACACGGGTATAGGTTCAACGAGGGCGATTAACTTCGGCGCCTTTGCCGAGCCCGTCCTGATAATGGTATTCTTCGGTGTTGCAATCCTGACGGGGACCAACAACCCGTTCCTTATGAACCACCGGGTAACCGTCGGAAGCTGGTACCTCAGCCCGACGCACATCCTCATCACGGCCGCGTTCTTCATGCTCCTGCTCTTCGACACCGGGAAACTTCCCATCGAATCCCACGGGAGCAACGAGCTTGGAATGCTCGACCAGGGAAAGGGCCTGGAGTACACGGGCCCCCTCTACGCCATCAACTCGTGGGCGGGCTACATGAAGTCCTTCATACTGATGGCGGTCTTCCTCAACGTCTTCGCCGTCCCCTGGGGGCTGGCAACGAACGCGGGTCTGGTCGAGGTCGCCAAGGGGATAGCGACCCTCTTCGTCAAGATGCTCGGCCTTATACTGGCCTTCGTCGTCGTTGAGGAGACCCTTGCGAAGATAAGGCTCTTCCGCATAATCGACTACCTCTCGGCGAGCTTCCTCCTCGCCATAATGGGGGTCATCAGCTTCCTCCTTGGGGGTGTGGTCCCATGATGAACCTCGTAACGGAAGTGACCAGCCTCATCGGTGTCACGGTACTGCTTGTAGCGTTCCTCCTGCTGACCGAGTCCTACATGCACTCACTCATTGACCTAATCGCCTTTCAATCCGTCCTCATAGGGGTCATCATCGGCCTCGTGGGCTGGAGGGAGAGGATAGCGGAGCTCATGATCCTTGCGGGAATAACCATCGTCTTCCGGGCGCTCATAATCCCGTGGATTCTTCAGCGGGACATCAGAAACGAGAGGATATGGCGCAACAGGGAGATAAAGACGACTCACCATGCAATAGTCGTCGGTTTAACGGTCGCGGTCCTGGCGTACTTCCTCTACGTGCCAGTCTATAAGGTAACGGGCGACTGGGACGGGGTCATTCCCTTTGTCCTGCTCTTCCTCAGCATGTTGATCATCGTAACGAGAAGAAACGCACTGGCCCAGGTCATAGGCTACGTCAGTGAGGAGAACGCCCTGCTGTACCTGGCGGTCATGCTGACGCCGATGCCCATGATACTGGAGTTCGGTATCCTGCTTGACATGATCGCCTTCGTTCTCCTGGCCGTCGTTCTGGGTGCGGAGAAGCGCTACGGCCCTGTGGAAGTTGAGGAGCTGGTGGGGTGATACCATGGACGCAGTGATCTACCTCTTACTCCTTCCGCTCATAGCGGTGTTCGTTCCACTTCCCTCTGAGAAGTTGGGGAGGCTTCTAACCCCTGCACTTGCCTTCGCAACCGCTGCACTGGCCGCTTCCATGTTCTGGGATGGCTACACCACATCGACCCACAGCTTCTACGTTGATGAGTACTCGCTCATCATAGCCAACGTTATTGCGTGGATCTACCTCTTCGCCTCACTCGCCTCGCTCTACTACACGGAGCGCGTGGAGAGGCCGTTCTTTAACCTCCGCTACTACTGGAGTCTG
>JAMONK010000108.1 GCA_027065835.1 Thermococcus sp.
GAAGCGCCACTTGACCTCCGGGAACTGCCGGTAGGTTCCCGAGCTTGAGCACGGCGCATCGAGGATGATTTTGTCGAACTTCTCTTTATCCCTGAAGCTCTGGCCGTCCGCGTGGACGAGCTTAACGTTTTTAATGCCGAGCAGCTTCATCTTCTCCTTCATGCGCATGAGCCTGTCGTAGGAGTAGTCAACCGCGATTATCTCGCCTTTGTTCTCCATCAGCGCCGCCGCGTGGAAAGTTTTGCTTCCCGGTGCGGCCGCTAAGTCCAGAACCCTCTCGCCGGGTTCGGGGGCCAGTACGTGGGCGACGTAGGCAGAAGCCAAATCCTGGATAACGAACTTCCCTTCCCTGTACCAGTCGAGCCTCGTTACCGGAGTCTTGTATTCGAGTATCTTCAGGACGTCCGGAACTGGGGTTAAGGCCGTCCTCACGCCGTTCTCCTCAAGGTAGTCCCTCAGCGAGTCCACGTCGGTCTTAAGGGTGTTTGCTCTGACGTAGTACCTCTGGGGCCTGTTGTTGCTCAGGAGCAACCTAACCGCCTCATCGTAGCCCAAAAGCTCCACCGCGTACTCGACGTACCAGCGGGGATGGGAGAAGCGGACGGAGAGCCACTCGATTCTATCCCTCTCCTTGAGCCTCTTTAGGGCACTTTCGACATCGAACTTCTCTATTGAGTGCATGAGCGCGTTGAGGAACTTGGCGCGGGAGAAATCAAAGCGCTCCTTAACGACTCTGATTATTGAGTCCGTGGCCACCGCCGGCGGCACTTTCCTGAAGTGGATTTCGAAGGTGCCTATCCTCAGAAGGTTGGCCAGGTATGGGTCCAGATCTTCCACACTTGAACCCTTGAGGACGGAATTGATTATGAAGTCTATCTTCGCCCTCCACTTCTCTATCTCGAAGACGTAGGCATGGGCTAATCCGCGCGCCTTGTCTCGGTCTCTACCCGACACCTTCTTGAAGACCCTCTCAAGGGCGTGCTTCGATGAGAGTTCACGCTCCTCAACCAGGCTCAACGCGTCCGCCACCACTTCCTGAAAGCTCACGCGGTAAAACAGCTCCATGGACGGGGCTTTGTGTGGGAGTTTAAAAATGTGGTGGTATCTTTAGGTGAGGTTTATTAGTCCTTAAGTTGAGAGTTCTTCAGGTGTTCCTCATGATCCTCGATACAGACTACTTCACGGAGGATGGAAAGCCCGTCGTAAGGATATTCAAGAAGGAAAACGGCGAGTTCAGGATAGACTACGACCGGGATTTCGAACCCTACATCTACGCCCTCCTGAGGGACGATTCGGCCATAGAGGACGTTAAAAAGGTAACGGCCGAGAGACATGGGGTTGTGGTGAGGGTCAAGCGCGCCGAGAAGGTGGAGAAGAAGTTCCTCGGCAGGCCGCTCGAGGTCTGGAAACTCTACTTCACGCACCCGCAGGACGTCCCGGCCATAAGGGACAGGATACGCGCCCATCCTGCCGTCGTTGACATCTACGAGTACGACATACCCTTCGCCAAGCGCTACCTCATAGACAAGAACCTCGTTCCGATGGAGGGCGACGAGGAGCTTAAACTCCTCGCCTTCGATATAGAAACTTTCTACCACGAGGGGGACGAGTTCGCGAGCGGGCCGATTCTCATGATAAGCTACGCCGATGATGGTGAGGCGAGGGTCATAACATGGAAGAAGATTGATCTCCCTTACGTTGACGTTGTCTCGACGGAGAAGGAGATGATAAAGCGCTTCCTGCGGGTCGTCAGGGAGAAGGACCCGGACGTGCTCATAACCTACAACGGCGACAACTTTGACTTCGCCTACCTCAAGAAGCGCTGCGAGAAGCTCGGCGTGGATTTTAAGCTAGGGAGGGATGGCTCCGAGCCAAAAATCCAGCGTATGGGCGACCGCTTTGCCGTCGAGGTGAAGGGAAGGATCCACTTCGATCTCTACCCGGTAATAAGGCACACCGTCAACCTGCCAACCTACACCCTTGAGGCGGTTTACGAGGCCATATTTGGAAAGCCCAAGGAGAAGGTCTACGCTGAGGAAATCGCGGCGGCATGGGAGAGCGGGGAGGGGCTTGAGCGCGTCGCCAGGTATTCCATGGAGGACGCCAGGGTAACCTTTGAACTCGGCAGGGAGTTCCTTCCAATGGAAGCCCAGCTTTCGAGGTTGGTGGGTCAGAGCCTGTGGGACGTCTCCCGCTCAAGCACCGGCAACCTCGTTGAGTGGTTCCTTCTCAGGGCCGCGTACCGGAGGAATGAACTGGCCCCGAACAAACCAGATGGCAGAGAACTCGCCCGGAGGAGGGGAGGCTACGCGGGGGGCTACGTAAAAGAGCCTGAGAAGGGCCTCTGGGAGAACATAGTCTACCTCGATTACAAGTCCCTTTACCCGTCGATAATCATCACCCACAACGTCTCGCCGGATACGGTGAACCGCGAGGGCTGCAAGGAGTACGACACCGCCCCGCAGGTCGGTCATAAGTTCTGCAAGGACTTCCCCGGCTTCATCCCGAGCCTTCTCGGGAACCTGCTCGAGGAGAGGCAGAAGATAAAGCGGAAGATGAAGGCCAGCATAGACCCGTTGGAGAAGAAGCTCCTTGACTACCGGCAAAAGGCCATCAAGATCCTTGCCAACAGCTACTACGGCTACTACGGTTACGCTAAGGCCCGCTGGTACTGCAAGGAGTGCGCCGAGAGCGTTACCGCGTGGGGCAGGGAGTACATCGAAATGAGCATCCGGGAGATAGAGGAGAAGTTTGGATTTAAGGTGCTCTACGCTGACACGGACGGTTTCCACACCACGATCCCCGGGGCCGATGAGGAGACCATCAAGAAAAAGGCCAGGGAGTTCCTCAAGTACATCAACTCCAAACTGCCCGGGCTCCTTGAACTCGAATACGAGGGCTTCTACAAGCGCGGCTTCTTCGTGACGAAGAAGAAGTACGCGGTCATCGACGAGGAGGGCAAGATAACCACGCGCGGGCTTGAGATCGTTCGGCGTGACTGGAGCGAGATAGCCAAGGAGACCCAGGCGAGGGTTCTGGAGGCCCTCCTCCGGGACGGTAACGTGGAGGAGGCGGTGGAGATAGTCAAGGCCGTTACGGAAGACCTGACGAAGTACCGCGTCCCCCTGGAAAAGCTCGTCATCCACGAGCAGATTACCAGGGAGCTTAAGGACTACAAGGCGACCGGTCCACACGTGGCGATAGCGAAGCGGCTCCAGGCAAGGGGAATCAAGGTGAAGCCGGGCACGATAATAAGCTACGTGGTTCTGAAGGGCTCGGGGAAGATAAGCGACCGTGTCATCCTGGTCAGCGAGTACGACCCGAAAAGGCACAGGTACGACCCGGACTACTACATCGAGAACCAGGTTCTGCCGGCTGTTCTAAGGATTCTTGAGGCCTTCAACTACAGGGGGGAGGATTTAAGGTACCAGAAGACCAGGCAGACGGGTTTAGGCGCGTGGCTTAAACCGAAGGGGAAGAAGTGAACGCCAAGCTCCTCCGCTAGCCCTCCTTTTCTATCCTTCCCAGCACCTCCAAAATCCCCTCAACGCTCGGAACTTCAAAGCCCCTCTCGTGGATTTTTCTAACCTCCTCGGTCTCGGGGTTTATCCAGACTGCCCACATGCCAACCTTTAAAGCACCCTCAAAATCCTCGGCGTAGGTGTCGCCGATGTGAATCGCCTCGCCCGGCTCTATGCCAAAGGCCTCAAGCGGTTTTCTGAAGGTCTCCGGCATCGGCTTGTAAGCGAGAACCTCGTCGGCGAAGAAGGTCTTGTCTATGAAGTTCATGAGTCCGAAGCGCTCCAGGAGGAGTCGGGTGTACGAGCCTGGCCAGAACATCACGTTGCCGGTCACGGTGGCCTTCAGGCCCTTTCTCTTAACGCCTTCAAGGGCCTCCTTTGCCCCCGGGAGGACTACCTCGTCATCGACCTTCAGAACTGCCCTGGCGGCGGCCCTCTTCACGAGCTCCACGTCCGTTCCCAAAAGTTCCGCGAGCATCTCCTGGCTCTCTTCAAGTGCCCTTGAAGGATCGCCCACCGTTTGGGCCCTCATTCGTTTTATTCTCTCACGCGTCAGCACCATCCCGTCGGCTACGTCGAGTATACACGCCCCCATCAGCTTCGAGAGCTCAACGGCTAAGGAGTCGAGCATGACGTCGATGTTGAGGAGGGTGTTCCAGACGTCGAATGATACGAGCTTCATCTTCACCACCATTTGGAGGGGATGTGGAAGGGAATAAAAACTCAACGCTCCTGAAATGCTAGGAAGCTCAGCCCCTCCATCAGGCCTGCCTCCCTAAGGACCGCCTTGAGGTTCCTGAAGCGGGAGCGCATGACGAAGAGCTCGTAGAATCCCTCCAGGTTCCCCCAGTGTCCGTAAACTGCCAGCGCCAGGTACATCGTCTCCTTGGGTTTCAGTTTCTTTCCTGTACTCCGGTAGAGCGCCTCAAGGGCGGGTCTTATCCTGTCCAGGAGTCCCTCCCTCTCTATCATGTGCAGCATCAGGTCTTCGACGGTGGGTTTTTTCCACTCAACCAGCTCATCCTCAAAGGGCAGCCCTATTATGAGTGGGACGATCTCGGTCCCGTTGAGACGGTAGCCCCTGCCGCTTTTCACGGTTCTGAACTCCGACAGCTTTCCCAGTATCGACGCCAGTGCCGCCTCCCTATCCTCATCGATGTCCACTGCAGTCCCTATTCTATGCACCTGAAAGTTGAAGGTCTCCATTGCTCTGAGGAAGTTCCCGAGGTTTCGTATAACCCCGGAGTTGCCCTCACTGGGTATTATTGCCAGGTAAACGTCTCCCCGCCTCATGAGGTCGAAGTTATCCCTCTCAAAGACGCGTTCGATGAACTTCAGATTCCTGGGGGCGTTCCGGCTCTCCTTGAACTCGAAGAGCTTTTTGAACACGCCCTTGAAGAACTTCGCATCGGTCTTACCCTCCACAAAAAGAACCGACACCGGCGCATCTTCCCCACTGAAACCGCCCCTGACGTCGAAATCCAGGTACTTCCTCAGTTCATAAGTTTCCTTCAAGGTGAGCGTCCTCCCAGTGTCGGAGTATCTGAGGACGTTCTCAATGTTTTTTCTGAACCGTCCCGTTATCAGGTCTATCAGCTCCAGGCTGGAGGTGACTATCCTCTCGTCCCCTCGGAGTCTGTTGATGAACTCCAGGAGCTCCTCACGGCTTTTCCCGTACTCCGGGAAGAGAATCGTCAGCTCGTCAGCAAAGGCTTCGAACCTCTCTCCGGTAATGATCTCCATTCACTTCACCATGTCAACAGCTGTCGCACCGATGACGGCGAAGGTGCTTATAAGGATAGTTGCGTTGAGGTAACCCGAAAGGCTGAACCCGGCCACACGGTTTATGTCGTAGAGGTAGATGAGGGCCGCCGAGATGACGTACGAGATAGTCGTAACCGTCAGAAGCCTTTTGGGGATGTGAAGCACCTCTTCCTTCTTGAGGTTTCCGATGTGGCTCTTCGCTATCAGGAGGTAGGCGAGGACGAACGTCATGGCGAGTATGGTCAGTGAGCGCTCTATGGAAACCTTCTTCGCGACCTCCCAGAGCTCCCCTGCGAAGATGAAGGGGAGAGCAAAGGTGACGGCCCCCACTATCTCCTGGGCTATATCATCCCAACCGAGTTTATCGGGAGCCCGCTCCTCTTCAACCTCTTCTTTTAGCTCTTTCAGCCCTCGGTATATCTCGGCGAGCCTTTCCTCGACCGGTTCTTCTTCCCTGTTCCGCTCAGGTTCGGGGTTCATCATCCCGTCAGTATTGGATTCACTCATCATCGCGGGTTATACTAGCCGGGAAAAGTTATAAACCTTGAGACCCACTTTAACCCGGTGAAGAAAGATGAAAAAAGCTCTGGCCTGGATAGCGTCCTTCCTGATTGTGGCTTCTTTCTTAGTGCCCGTTGAGGCCTCCCTCTCAGTAAATTCTGCCAACACGGTGATAGTCCTGCCCACCACGAAGATAGTTAACGGGGTACCGCTCCACATAGGCGAAGATGCCATCAGCGGCTCCCGTCTCGGGGCTTTTCTCGTCCTCAAGGGCATAACCGAAGGCACGTACACGACCACGGTAACCATCCCCGTGGAGTACCACAGCGTCCTGATACCCGACAACAACCAGACCTACTACCTCAACCCCAGGGACATGCCGGACCTTGATCTTAACGTGAGCGATCAGCCCGTTGGTCATGCTGTGGTGGTTGCACTCAATCTCTCCCGCGTTTACTTCAACGAGACAAACGCCATGGCGACTTTTCTGGACAGGAGCGTTGAGATAGTGTTCAACGAGAACACCACGCCCCTGAAGGTTGGGGGCAACTACAAGATCGTCACGACCACCGTTAACGGGAGGGACGTCATGTACTTCTACTCTACGAGCAACGAGAGCAACTCGACACCCGTTGGGAGTTCGCTCTCGGTTGGCAACTGGACGCTCCGCTTTGACGATGTCAATCAGGATGCCAACGAGATGCTCATCTACCTGACTTACCCCAGCGGAACCTCAAAGCACAAGACCATGACGAAGGGTTATTACTACGTAATGTACGTTGATTCCACCGGGAACCAGGACTTTGAGGAGTACTCGGCCTATCCCAGTGGAAGGATCGACGAACTTCTGCGCTCGGGGGCCAGGGAGGTCTTCCTGTTCCACCCGACGGACTTCTTCGTTGGCATAGGGGGCAACCTGGTCATACTCTACGACTACGACTACTACGCCAAGGCCAGGACCTACGCGGACGGTGATGTGTACCACGGCCAGTGGGTGTGGGATATAGACCCCGCGGACAAGCTCTTCACACTGTACCTCCACGTCAACTCAAGCGATCCCAAGTTCCCGCCGGTGCTGGTTTCCGCTGGAGAGAGCCTCAGCATCCCTACCGACTGGAACCTTGAGGTGCAGCCCGTCTTCAAGAGGGATTCAAACGGTGCAATCATAGGGGTTGAGGGCTACCGCTTCGTTCAGGTGCATTCCATAACAAAGACGGTGTCAATAGCCGCGCCCAAGGTGGTCGCCACAAACAACGTGTACAACCTTATAATAAACGATACCCAGCTCACGGATCTGCCCTCCAATAAAAACGTCATCATAGTTGGTGGATGGGTCAGCAACAAGGCATGGAACGTTCTCGAAGCGATCTACGGTAAGAGCAGAATAGACGCCATAAAGTCCAAGATAGAGACCAACGGCTACGTGGTCGAGGTCCTTAACAACCCCAAGAATCCGGAGTACAAGGTCATCATCCTGGCTGGAAAGACCCACGTGGAGACCAGAAAAGCCGTCGATAAGTTCATGAGCGAGATCTGATTTCGCTCTAATTTTATCCCCTTATTTTACTGGTAGTCTTAGTTGCCTCTTGATTTGAGCGCCATCTGGAGCTTACATCGCCCCAGAATACCGAGTACGGGTTGATTTAAGATGGTAGTAATGCCCGATTTTTATTAATAATTTTTTTGGTTCATTCCTCTATAACTCTCATGGCCAGTCGATGCTAAGGGTTATAAGCCGGCCGGGGCTTATTGGGGTAGCGAGGGAGAGGTGTTAAAGATGGTCGTGAAAGATTGTCCCGAGTGCGGTGGCACCGGTAAGGTCAAGGTTGGCGAGAAGGAGTGTCCCGTCTGCAACGGATGGGGTTACGTTCCTGCGGATTTTAAACTGGACAAACAGCTTAAGGGTTACAGGAATCTTGATTACCTTGGGGTGGATGAGGAGGTTGATGAGATACCCTGCCCGGAGTGTCACGGCAAGGGGACGGTCCCTGTTTACGATACGTGCCCCACCTGTGGAGGGACGGGCAGGGTTCTTGCGTGCGATATCTGCGGCCGGGTAAAAGAGCCGTGGGAGCCCGGTATGGAAACAACGTGGGTCTGCCCGGACTGTATGAGGAGGTACAAGGTTGTTTACATCCTGGATAAAACCTGTGACTACGAGGACGTCGATGTCGGAAACGTTTACAGGGGCACGATCGACCGCGTTGAACGGTTTGGGGTCATCGTTAGGCTCAACCCCCATGTTACTGGCCTCATAAAACGAAAAGACCTTTTGGGCGGGCGGGATTATAAGGTCGGCGGTTCCATACTGGTTCAGGTTCTCGACGTCAGGCCGGACAAGCGCGAGATAGATCTCATAGAGTCCGCCCTCAAAAACTACAAGGAGGTAGCTGTCAGAAAGGAACTGCCCGTTACCCCCCTTGGGGAACTCAGCAGAGACATGGCGGGCAAAACCGTGAGGCTCAGGGGTGAGGTGACACAGATTCAGGTTACTGGGGGCCCGACGGTCTTCACGCTGACTGACGGGACCGGCATAACATGGGCAGCCGCCTTTGAGGCGCCCGGAGTTCGCTCTTATCCAAGCATCAACGTCGGGGATGTTGTGGAGGTCGTTGGAAAGGTCTCCTTCCACGCGGGTGAGATACAGATAGAGGTCAGCGATATGACCCGTCTCTGGGGTCCGGAGGCCGCGGAGGTAAAGAAGAGGATAGAAGCGGAGCTGGACAAGAAGGCGCAGCCTCAAGATGTGGGCTTCCTCGTGGAGAGCGAGGTTTTGGAGAAGCTCAAACCCAGGATAATGAAGGCGGCCTTCGTTATAAGGCGCGCGGTCTACGAGGGTCGGCCTATACTGCTGAGGCACCACTCGGATGCGGACGGCTACACATCCGGCCTGGCCCTTGAGTACGCGATAGTGCCGCTGATCGAGGAGATATCGCCCGATTCCCAGGCGAGGTGGAAGCTCTTCAAGAGGAGGCCGAGCAGGGCGCCGTTCTACGAGATTGAGGACGTGCTTAAGGACATAATATTCATGGTTGAGGACCACGAGAAGTTCGGAGACCCGCTCCCGCTCCTAGTCATAGTGGACAACGGCGGAACGAGCGAGGACATTCCGGCCTACAAGAGGATAAAGGCCTACGGTGTCCCCATAGTGGTCATAGACCACCACGACCCGCGCGAGTGGGTGAGCGAGGACAGGGCCAAGGTCGACGACTACGTTGATGTCCACGTCAACCCGCACCACATAAAGCGGGGCTACTACGAGCTGACAGCGGGAATGCTCGCTACTGAAGTCGCGCGCTTCATCAACCCCGAGGTTGAGGACAGGATAAAGCACCTGCCGGCCATAGCAGGAACCGGCGACAGGAGCAAAGCGCCGGAGTTCTACCAGTACCTTGAGATAGCCAGGAAGGCGAAGGGATTAACGGAGGAGGATTTGAAGAAGATTGCTGAGGTGATAGACCACGAGGCCTTCTACTGGAAGTTCATGGACGGGCACGGCATCATAGACGAGATTCTCCTCCTGACCGGCAACCTACAGAGGCACCGCGAGCTGATAAACGCGATATACCCTGAGGTCAGGGAGAAGCAGGAGAAGGCCCTGAGGGCGTCTCTGCCCCACGTTAAGAGCGTCGTCCTGCCGAACGGGATAAGGTTCAACACGATAGACATCGAGCTCTTTGCCCCGAAGTTCTCCTATCCGAGCCCTGGCAAGCTCTCCGGCCTAATTCACGACCACTTCAAGGAGAAGTACGGTGAAGATGCCCCGATACTCACCCTGGCCTATGGCCCGGACTTCGCCGTTGTGAGGGCGGCGGACGGGATGGCCGCCTATGGCTTCGACCTGAACGAGATAATTCCAAAGCTCCAGGAGGCCCTGCCGAGCGCGGGGATAGAGGGCGGCGGCCACAGCTACGCCGGCTCGATAAAGTTCTTCGAGGGCATGCGCAAGGAAGTGCTTGAGGAGTTCGCGAAGCAGGTCGTTAAACTGAGGGGTGCCTGACGGACTTGAACCCTTCCCAACCTTTTTAAACGTCCGGGAGAATATTAACCAACAGCGATTTTGGAGGAAATGGTCATGAAGATCAGACTTGTGGTTGTTTTTAGAATGGGTGGCGTTTCTTACAGGGGATACCACTGGGAGGACGGTGCGGTCGTCTTTGAGTTTGAGAGACTTGGCGACGCCTTCATCCAGGTGATGAGCGAGCGGGTAGTTGAAGAAGAGGTCACTCACGAGCCCAGCGCCGTGTTCGTTGAACTCCGCACAAAGGAAGGCGGGAAGGTTTTTGAGGCCGTTAAAGAGGGAGATGCCTATCTCGCTGAGGAGAGATGAGTTTTTATACTTTCCCTCCAATTATTCCCCGGTGATGCCCGTGTACATGGCCGAGTTCAAGCTTCGCTACGGCGATATGAAATGGTACGTGAGGCGTGTGGTAGAGGCTTCCAGCGTTGAGGAAGCTAGGGAAGTCGCCATACGCTTCGCCAGAGCCATGAACCGTGGTGAAGTTCGGTGGGAGCTGAGCTACGTTATTGAGGCCGACAGACCCCTCATGCTTGGGGCCGAAGAGCTGGAGAAACTTGGAGCCTGAACTGGTGGTGCTGTGATGTCCCTTTATTCTATTCTATCCTTCACGGCCCTGTTTCTGGTGCTGATCGGAGCGGTGGTCGCCTTCCGGGGATACCTGGCCAGAAGGGACTCGATTATCACGAAGGGGATTTTGGGTGCGTTGGTTGGGGCCCTCCTGCTGGAGGTGTCCGTGATACTCCGAGTGGGTCTGTCCCTGTTCTCAGCCCTGATCCTGATCCTCTTGGCGATCGCGTTCATTGCGCTCCTGAAGATGTCCTGAGGCGGGACTTATCTCCCCGACGTAGTTTCTCAGCATGACGTCCCTGACCTCGTCCACGTCGTCTGTGTGTCCGAGTGCCCACATAAGCTTGACCAGGGCGGCTTCCTTCGTCATGTCCCCCGCCGGGATAACCCCCGCATCAAGGGCCCTTCGCCCGACCTCGTACCTGGTAAGGTCAACCCCCCCGTAGAGGGCCTGGGTGGTCATAACAATGGGTTTCTCCCTGGCTATCATAATGACGGCTTTCAGCGGGTTCCGTCCGCGGTATGGAATTCCCCCCGCCCCGTAACCTTCCAGGATTATGCCGTGAACCTTCTCCGAGACTGCCAGCAGGACCTCCGGGCTCAGACCCGGAGTCAGTCTTACGTGTACCACATCCGGGTCTATGGCGGCATCCATCAGCGGTTCCGCGGGGGCCCTAGCCGGGGGGCGGTGCCGGTATAAGACCTCGTCGCCTTTCACGTACGCTATATCTGGGTAGTTGACGCTTTGGAATGCGTTCAGCCCGAGGGAATGAACCTTCGACGCCCTGACGCCCAGCATGATCTTGTCCATGAAGGCTATGTAAACCCCGGGTACGTCCTCAACGGCAAAGCGTATCGCCGTTCTGATGTTCCTGGGAGCATCGCTTCCGGGTTCGGTTATGGGAAGCATTGAACCCGTGAGGATAACGGGTTTGTCCACGTTTCTAACCATGAAACTCAGGGCGGAGGCCGTGTACGCGAGTGTGTCCGTCCCGTGTGTTATCACGATTCCGTCGTATTCGGGAAGGGCGTTGTAGACCTCTTCTGCGATCACGGCCCAGTCCTCGGGCTGGATGAGGGTGCTGTCCAGGTTCAGGATGTCCATCGCATCGATCCTGAATCCGTCCCGTTTCTCCACTCCCGCCATGTTCAGTACCTCTTCTATCGTGAGGGTGGCCTTGTACCCCGCCTCCGTTTTTGCACTCGCTATCGTGCCCCCCGTTCCCAGTACCAGAATCCTCTTCATGTTATCCCCGGTGGGGATGTACTCCGCGGTTTTTAGTCTTTTCGACAAATAATAAACGTATATGGGAAGATTATTTGGCATTTTGACAAGTTATTCCCTAATCGTTGCCATCAGGGCCAGGGCGATCAGGTTCATTGCCGCTGAGAACACGAACGCATGCGTGAGTGAGTAACTCTGCCACAGCCAGCCCGCTATCACCGATGCGGGGAAGACGAAGACCCCGAACACTGTGTGGTACGCCCCTATTATCGTTCCTTTCTCGTAATCCCTTGCAAGGTCCGCCATGTAGGCCCTGGGAACTGTGTCCTCAACCGCCACGTAAAGGCCGTAGAGAACGAAAGCAGCCAGAAGGGTGGGTAAACTGTGAGCGTAGGCGAAGGTTAGGGCGGCGAGTGCCGCTATTCCAAAGCCGATGGTTATCATCCTCTTCTTCCCAAAGCCGTCGGAGTACGTTCCGATTGGATATGCGGAGAACGCGTATATGAGGTT
>JAMONK010000109.1 GCA_027065835.1 Thermococcus sp.
CGTTTATCTCCTCCGTGTAGGGGGTCACCACCAGAACCCGCTGGGCATCCAGGATCTTCAGGGCCTCGACAACGGCGGTGCTCGTGCTCACCACGGGGACGTGAACCTCGTCCTCTATCCTCGCCTCAAGCTCCTTCTCAAAGTCCCTGCCCCCGATGAAGGAGCCGCTCGTACAGCCGTAGAGAATCACGTCAACTTCGGCGTCCTTAAGAAGTCTCGCACCGTCCACGGCAAGTGAACTCATCTTCAGAAGCTCCTCCTCCGTAACGGACTTCAAAGGCATCCTCGTTGTGTGAAGCGAAACACCTTCCGGGAGAAACGCGTGAAGCTCCATCTCCATGGTGGTGTTTGACGACGGGACGATGAGTCCGATCCTCTCTCTCCATCCGTACATTCCCTCACCTCAAAAGGGGTCGGCGAAAGATTTTATTAAACCTTTGGTTTGGGGAAGGCTCTTAAGGAACCCCGATGAAAAGGCAGCGGTGAGAGCATGGAGCTGGACGAAGCCATCAACGGGAGAACTTCCGTGAGATATTTTAGGGAGGAACCGGTCCCAGGGGAGACTCTGCTGGAGCTCATAAGAGCCGCCGTACGGGCCCCCACCGCGAGCGGCCTTGAAAACTGGAGGTTCATAGTGTTTGAACGCCCGGAGCTTGCTGAGAAGCTGTACGAACTCATAGCGGAGGGTATGATGGAGTACTATCGGGCCGTGAACCTGCCGGTGGACAAGATGGAGAAGCTGAGGGCGAGGATGTACGAGGATGGAATGTACCGTGCACCGGTTTACGTCGCGGTCTTCCTCGACCGGAACGTCCGCTTTCTGAAGGGGAGGGAGTACGATGAGCTGGAGCTTTTGTGGAGCGTCGAGAGTGCGGCGATGGCGATCCAGAACCTCATGCTGAAGGCGGTAGAACTCGGCCTTGGAACTGTCTACATAGGGGTAACGAACTTCAGGGGAATAGACGACGAGGTCAGGAAGCTCGCGGGGCTCAAGGAGAGCTACTACCTGGTTGGAGTCATCCCAATCGGGTACCCAAGGGCGGACCCGACACCAAGAAAGCGCAGGAAGTCCGCGGAGGATGTAACGGAGTTCCTTTGAGCAACGTTTTTATGCCCCCCTTCCTACTGGGGATACGGTGAGAAGATGATAGAGTTCGTTATTCTCCTCGGGGTAATAGGTGGGTGGATCGTAGTGGCCTCAACACTGTTCCTGATGCTGGCTATGGGGAAGATGTGGGGACTGGCCGCCATCCTTCTGCTGGTTCTTGCGATAGAGATAAACCACAGGCTTCAGGAGCGGTACATGGAGACCATAGTCAACGCAACGCCGAGGGCAAAGGAGATAGCGGCCCACATATTCGAGATGAACGAACTCATGCTGCTGTCGTCCTACGTGGTCTCGCTGATTCTCTACGAAACCGTGCAGAAGTACGTGGAGATAGTGGTGAAGATACCGGTATCGAGGTGATTCAATGTTCAACGTCGTGATAGTCCGCTACGGGGAGATAGGAACGAAGGCGAGACAGACGAGGAGATGGTTTGAGAACCTGCTTATGAACAACATCCGCGAGGCCCTGATGGATGAGAACCTCAAGTACAAGAAGATAGCGGCAAAGCACGGGCGGATTCTGGTGAAGAGCAACGAGGCCATAAAAGCCGCCGACACCCTCACGAGGGTCTTCGGCATAGTGTCCCTCTCCGGCGATGGAAATCGACG
The DNA here is from genome assembly GCA_027065835.1 of Thermococcus sp. Classification (GTDB taxonomy): domain Archaea; phylum Methanobacteriota_B; class Thermococci; order Thermococcales; family Thermococcaceae; genus Thermococcus. The sequence continues at coordinate 1,718 of JAMONK010000109.1, forward strand.
CTGAGCTGGATAAGATCAACAGGACGGCACTGAAGCTCTTCAGGAGGAAGAAGCGCGAGCTGGGCCTTGAGAGGCCAACCTTCCGAGTGACAGCCAGACGTATAACCAAGGAATTCCCGCTGAAGAGCCCGGAGATAGGGGCCAGGGTTGGGGAGTACCTATACGAGAGTGAGGATGCGGACGTTGATCTCCACAACCCCCAGATAGAGGTCGGGGTGGAGATCATGGATGGGAAGGCGTACCTCTTCGTTGACAAAATCCGCGCGTGGGGAGGGCTCCCCATCGGCACCCAGGGACGCGTCGTTGTCCTGTTGAGCGGCCCCCACTCTGCCCTGGCCGCCTTCCTCATGATGAAAAGGGGGTGCGAGATAGTACCCCTTTACATAAAAGGCTCGGAGGCGGAGCTTGAGTCAGTCAGGACGCTGTGGAAAAAGCTCAAACGCTACTCCTATGGTTCCAAAGGCGAGTTGATTGTTGCCGAGGGCGGCGCCCCCATGGAAAAGGCCCAGAGAATGGCCGAAGAATTCGCCGCAAAGGGTATCGTCCTGGGCCATCACGCCGAAAGGTTCACCGATGAGCTGGGGGAGGTACTGGTGGAGGAAAACGCAGGGATCAACGTACCGGTATTCTATCCCCTGCTTGGACTTCCTGGGGAGTACATGGACGAAATTAGACGGAGGGCTGGGCTATGAAGGTAGTGGCGCTGTTGAGCGGCGGTATAGACTCCCCCGTTGCCGCGTATCTGATGCTGCGCATGGGGGCTGAGGTGATCCCCGTTCACATGCACGTTGGACCAAAGACGGACGAGAAGGTCATGATGAT
>JAMONK010000110.1 GCA_027065835.1 Thermococcus sp.
CACCCTCAACGATGTTCCGGAGAATCTCGTAGGCTATGGCGCCCTTTTTGAAGGAGCCAAATACCGCAACGCGGGAGGGATAAAAGAAGAAGTCCATTCACTCACCCCCACTATCCTCTTCCAGGGGTACGAGGTCAACCTCCTCATCCGATCCCTCGGGCGGATGTTCCGTGCCCCCTCCCTTTTTCCCGCGACGCCTCAGCAGGAAAACCCCTGCTCCCAAGACCGCGACCAGCACCAGGGCCCCGTAGATATAGGGGGTTGTTCTGCGCTCCGTGACGCGTATGAGCACCATTGTTGGGGAGATGAGCTTGTACTGCCCGCCCTGCACCGTTATCTCATTGAAGGATCCCGGCAGCTTAACCAGAACTTCCCAGCGCTTCTCGGTTAGGCTTTCGCTGTACTTCACCTGAGGGTGGACGACCCCCACGATAACGAGCCGGTCACCTTCTATCCTGCCTTCCATACTCACAGGATGCATCGTGCCCTTAAAAGCCTCAAGCAAAATGGTCCTGACGGTATCGCTGGCGTTGGCACCAGCAAACGTAGCCGTGAACTGCAGGTAGCCCTGGGCCGGATTGTAGACGAGGGTGATGCTCTTATTCGTCTCGTTCAGGAACTTCATGACGGAAACCTCCCCGCTCGTAAGCTGTATCAGGGGGAGAAAGTCACCGCCGTTCCAGACGGCCACGTGATCCGTGAGCTGGCTTGGGGCAGGGGCGAGGTTCTCAATGTTGTACTCCTTAGGGAGGATCAACGTGAGCCTGTTCCAGTGATAGGAGAACACGTGACCCTTGAACAGGAAATCAAGTGGGCCGTAGACCGGACAGCGAAGGGTGCGGTTGTCTCCGACCAGGAAATTCGTCATCTCAAAGGAAACGACCGCCGACCAGTTCTTCAGAACCCTCACGGGACCGCCGGCGGGAAGGTAGATGGTGCTGTTCAACCCCTGGCCGGCGAGCTTATTGTTGAAGTCGTCCTTGAGGTTGGTGTACACGAGCTGGCGGACGAAATCCGCAAACTCGCTCTCGGCCCGGGTCGTGTTGTTCGCGGAGAGTCTGCTGAAGTAAGCCCTGTAATAAGGATCCTTAAGAACCGCGTATATTGTGAAATGCGCCATCCCAGAGGCGTCCACCTGAATCATCATCTCGATGTTGAACACGTTCTGAGGAATGTTCTCCGCCGCCGCGGCCGGTCGAACCACGGGAGTAGAAACCATCAGAATAAGGATGAACACAAATACCACGTACCTCTCCATCCCCGTCACCTCCGGAAAGAGTGCCCAGGATAATAAAAAAGCTTATTGGTTCCTCCGGCTAAGGAAGGAGCATGAGAAAAAAGTACCGGAAGGTCGTAGTGGGGGGCACATTCGACAGGCTCCACCTCGGCCACAAGGCCCTGCTCAGGAAAGCATTTGAAGTCGGGGAGTACGTTTACGTCGGCCTCACTTCCGACGAGATGATACGGGGAAAACCGCACGCCGAGAAAATCCTCCCCTACGGGCTCCGTCTTAGGGACCTAATAAAGTTCTTCGAGGTCAACGGCTACTCAAACTACCGCATAATCAAGATAAAAACGTCAATAGGTTTTGCCGACAGGATGAAGGGTCTTGAGGCCATAGTGGTCAGCGAGGAGACTTACAAGGGAGCACTGGTCGTGAACAGGGCAAGGGAGGAAAACGGCCTGAAACCACTTGAGATAGTCACGATAGGTATCATCAAAAGCGTTATAGGACCGAAGATAAGCTCCTCCCTCATAAGGGCAGGGCTGATAGACCCCTTTGGAAGGCCGGTCTCCAGTGGAAACGAAACTCTCCGAAAGACGTTTAAGGGGAAAGAGCGTAACACCCCCGGTGATACCGATGGAGAAGCTTAAGGAGCCGATTATAGCGATCAACTTCAAGACCTACGCCCAGGCCACGGGCGAGGGCGCCCTGAGGATAGCCAAGGCCGCCGAGAAAGTTTGGAAGGAGACTGGGATAACCATAGTCGTCGCGCCGCAGCTGGCCGACCTCTACCGGATAGCCCAGGAGGTCGAGATTCCTGTCTTCGCCCAGCACATTGACCCCATTAAGCCCGGAAGCCACACCGGCCACGTTCTCCCAGAGGCCGTCAAAGAGGCCGGGGCCGTTGGAACCCTCCTCAATCACTCGGAGAACAGGATGATCCTCGCAGATCTGGAGGCGAGCATAAGGCGCGCTGAAGAAGTCGGACTCATGACGATGGTCTGCTCCAACAACCCGGCCGTTTCCGCGGCGGTCGCGGCCCTCGGCCCGGACTACGTTGCCGTCGAGCCGCCCGAGCTCATAGGCACAGGGATCCCCGTCAGCAAGGCCCAGCCGGAGGTCATAACGGACACCGTCGAGCTGGTGAAGAAGGTCAACCCGGACGTCAAGGTTCTAACCGGTGCGGGAATCAGTACGGGGGAGGACGTCAAGAAGGCCCTCGAGCTCGGGAGCGTTGGAGTCCTCCTTGCGAGCGGCGTGACCAAGGCAAAGGACCCGGAGAAGGCGATTAGGGATCTGGTGTCTCT
>JAMONK010000111.1 GCA_027065835.1 Thermococcus sp.
GACGATGGAGACGCCCGTGAGGGTACAGATTATCAGGGTGTCTATGAATGGGCCGAGCATCGCGACGTGAGCCTGCCTCGATGGATGGTCGGTCTTAGCGGCCGCGTGGGCAAGTGTTGCAGTACCTAGGCCGGCCTCGTTGGAGAACAGGCCCCTCTTGACGCCCCAGAGAACCACCTGGCCGATTGCTCCTCCCGCGACCGCCTGTCCCGTGAAGGCGTCCTTGATGATCAAACCGAAGGCCGAGGGCAGCTTCCCCGCGAACTTGATCCAGACGCCTATTGCGAAGAGGAAGTAGATTATTGCCATGAACGGGACGAGCATCTCGGCGACTTCACCGATCCTTTTGATACCGCCGATGACGACGATGAAGGTCAGAACGGCCAAGGCGAGTCCAGTGACCCACATCGGGATGTTGAATGCGGTATGGACAGCGTCGGCAACGGAGTTGGACTGGGTCATGTTGCCTATACCGAATGCGGCTATTGCTGCGAAGAGCGCGAAGAGTATCGCCAGAACCTTTCCAAGCGTCGGATAGGCGTCGTCTTTGAGCAGGAAGAGACCGAGAATCGCGAAGAGAATTGCAACGACTATAGCTCCTATCTGGGTTGCCCCGCTCAGTTTTGTGGCGTCGTAACCGATGAACAGCGCGAAGAGCAGCGTAAAGATGGCGGCTATGTACTTCCCGGTCTTCGGCATGTTCTTCATCGCAAAGCCTTTCTCGATGAAGTTGAAGGTTCCACCGATCATAGTCCCGTCCGGGAGTTTGTCCCTGAATGCGACACCGAGGAGGCCCTCCGAGTACCTCGTAGCCATACCGACCAGCGCCGTCATCCACATCCAGAAGAGCGCTCCGGGGCCGCCAAAGTGTATGGCCGTTGCAACACCAGCGATGTTACCAATGCCGACCGTTCCGGATATAGTTGCCATAAGAGCCTGGAATGGTGTGATGTCGCCCTCACCGGTCTTTTTTCGACCCTCAAATAGGGTGAATCTTATGGACCATCCGAGGCGGCGGAACTGGATCGCCTTCAGGGCCACGGTGAGCAGAAGCCCGGTGCCAAGCAGCAGGACTATCATTGGCAGGCCCCATACCTCTCCATCAAGCCAGTTTATGAAGTCCACAATACCGCTCATGCAGCACACCTCATCTTGGATGTACCCCTGAAATCAGCCCCCAGTGGGGGGCATACTAACATTAATCAATTATGTCCTTTCTCTTTTTAAGGTTTGGCTTGACTTTAAGTAAGTTAAAGGGAAAATAAGTGGAAATTTATTCACTTTAACTTTACATACTGGATGAGAGGGAGGGGAAGTTTTTTGAGGAGTACGTCCAATTCAGTTGGGATGATGAGTCTGGAGCCCCCTGAGTGGTGAAGAGGTTTCGCGGGGCTGACCGATATGAAGAGATGGCTGTGTAAAGACCTGTACATGGAGATAGAACGGCTCGAAAGATCCGTTATGGAGCTTGAGGAGGAGATAATAGAACTCAAGATGCAGCTTAAACGAAAGACCGACGAAGTAACGAGCCTGAGCATCGAGAACGCGAGCTTGAGGCACAAGGTAGAGCTCCTTGAGAGACGTGAGGCCTATCTGGTTGATCTCCTTAAAAGCCTCAAGCTCCCGCTGGTCATCGTTGACGAGGAAGGCTTCGAGGATGTAGAGGTCGACCTGAAGCCCGACTTAGGGGAGTGAGAAAACCTTAATAGCCTTCCCGCTTTTCTTAGTGCAGTTGATGAGGTGAGGATAATGAGCATGGACATGACGACCAGGATGTTTAAGGAGGAAGGATGGATACGGAAACAGTGCCCCAAGTGCGGTAAGTTCTTCTGGACTCTCGATCCCGACAGGAAGACCTGCGGTGATCCTCCGTGTGACGAGTACGCGTTCATAGGAAAACCCGGAATACCGAAGAAGTATTCCCTCGAGGAGATGCGTGAGAAGTTCCTTGGCTTCTTCGAGAAGCACGGCCACGGAAGGGTTGACAGGTTCCCGGTTCTGCCACGCTGGAGAGACGATGTCCTTCTCGTCGGAGCATCCATCATGGACTTCCAGCCTTGGGTCATCAGCGGTGAGGCCGACCCGCCCGCGAACCCGCTCACGATAAGCCAGCCCTCGATTCGCTTCACTGACATTGACAACGTTGGAATCACAGGCAGGCACTTCACGATATTCGAGATGATGGCTCACCACGCCTTCAACTATCCAAACAAGCCGATATACTGGATGGATGAGACGGTGGAGCTGGCTTTCGAGTTCTTCACGAAGGAACTCGGTATGAAGGCCGAGGACATCACGTTCAAGGAGAACCCGTGGGCCGGCGGTGGAAACGCTGGACCTGCCTTTGAGGTTCTCTACCGCGGTCTGGAAGTGGCAACGCTCGTTTTCATGCAGTACAAAAAGGCCCCGAAGGACGCCGACCCGAGCCAGGTTGTCGAGATAAAGGGCGACTACTACGTTCCGATGGAGACGAGGGTTGTTGACACCGGCTACGGCCTCGAGAGGCTC
>JAMONK010000112.1 GCA_027065835.1 Thermococcus sp.
GCCTGCATATCCGCGAGGCCTCGCTCAGGTACTCGTCGTAGGTGTAGCGGAAGGCCCTGTGGAAGAGCGCCAGGAGCTTAACTTTGGCCTTCTTAGCGACCTCGCAGGCCTCCTCCACCGTCGAGTGATAGCTATCCCCCCTGTCAGCGGGAGTCAAATACGTCGCCTCGTGGATTAGGAGGTCGGCGTTTTCGGCGAACAGCCTCACCCTTTCGCAGGGCTCCGTATCACCGGTATAGGCTATCTTTAGACCCTTCCTCCTAGGCCCTGTGACATCCTCGAGGTAAATCGTTTTCCCGTTCCACTCTATTTTGCCCTCACGCTCAAGCTTCCCGAGTATCGGCCCCTCAGTCAGGCCGTATTGGGCGAGCTTCTCCGGCAGGAACTTCCCGCGCCTGTCCTTCTCCTTGAAGACGTAGCCCAGAGCCGGAACCCCGTGCTCAACCTTGAAGCTCCAGAGTTCATAGTCAGCGAACTTCAGCCTCGTCTCGCCGAGCTCGTGGACGTGTATATCGAAGCCCGGTCTGAAGAAGCCGCTGTTGAGAAAGTTCTGGACGAACTCGAAGGTGTACTTCGGTCCGTAGATGTGGAGGGGCTTTTCCCTGTCCCAGAGGTTCATGGTTTGAATTAGCGCAGCCAGGCCAAGGTAGTGGTCGCCGTGGAAGTGGGTAATGAAAATCTTCTCGACCTTCATCGGACTTAGCTTTGCCGTGTTCATCTGCCTCATCGTGCCCTCGCCGACGTCGAAGAGTATGACCTCACCCTTGTAGCGGAGCGCAATGGCCGGAACGTTTCTTTCCCGGGTCGGCATTATGCCGCCGGTGCCGAGGAAAATCACTTCAGGCATGTTATCACCTCCGGGAAGAAGTTTAAAAAGCTCCCGCAATTTGGGCTCGAGTGCATTTTTTGAATATTTTTCTAATTATCCCCAGAAAATGTAACATTATTTCATGAAAACTATTTTATATTTTGGTAAACAACAAGTATTGAGTTTACGTAGGTTGCCATTCTGGAAACCTCGTGGGCTCAAGTTGAGGAGGCGTTCGTATGAAAAGAAAAAGTTCCCTATTTATATTTCTTGTTTTTCTCGCTCTTTCTGTATTCACAATTCCCCGAGTGGTCGGAGAGGAGTCCGACTTAATAGATGGTTATGGGGGCATGGTTATAGCGGACGATGAGATTATCATCGGTGACCGCGAGGACTACTTCTGGACATACGAGAACGAGAGCGGGGGCCTGATTGAAAAGTTCCACAAGGGATACGAAAAGTGGGACGAGATGGTGGCCTGTGATGTCAACGGCGACGGGAAGGCAGAGATAATCCAGGGCGACAGGAGCACGGACAAGATATACATCTACACTGCGGACGGCACCGAACTCGGCAAGCACGATGTCAACTTTGAGGCCGGAGACGACTTGGCCTGCGGCGATCTCACCAGCAACGGCAAGGCGGAGATAGTACACGCGGACAGAAACAACTGGATACGCATATTCGATGAGAACTTCAACCTCCTGAACCAGTTCAAGGTCGATGACTTCGCGGATGGCGATTCGATAGCAGTTGGGGACCTTGACGGCGATGGGAGAGCGGAGATAGTGCACGCCGACGTGAGTGCGAACATGGTAACGGTCTACGACATGAACGGCAACGTCATTGGAAGTCTCCCAACTGAGGACTACTTTGAGCTGACGGCTAGAGACGAGATCGCAATTGGCGACGTCAATCTCGATGGGTTAAACGAACTGGTAATCGCCACCCAGGATTCAGACGACTATCAGGAGAGAGGGGTCCACGTGTTTGGATTCTCAAAGAAGGGCGCCCAGCTGGAGGGGCGAGAACTGGCCACGTTTGTGATCCCCTTCCAGAAGGGCGACAGAATGGCCGTTGGGGACGTCAACACTGACGGTCTCGATGAGATAGTCTGGGCCTCTCAAGACGGCTACGTGAAGGTCTACAACCTTGGAGGTGATCTGCTGAACGGGCCCAAGGGACTGGAAACGGAGTTCAGCTACGGAGCTGGCCTTGCACTCGGTGATGTGAACGGTGATTCGATAGTCGTTGGCCCGCCAAGGAAGGGGCAGATGCACATCGAAAATCTCGTGATAGCGGTTATGAACGCCCCACCGGTTGACTACGATGTCATCAACAAGACGGGAGTCTTTTACTCCGAATTCACTACCGAAAAGACGCAGGCAACGAAGTTCTCGGTGAAGTCAACACACGACCTAAAGATGAGTCTCGGAATAAAGGCGGTTATGGGCAACAAGAAGGTCGCCTACGCGGAAGTCAACCTGAAGATGAACATGGGATTCCAGCTCCAGCGGGAGAGGGGACAGAGTTACGAGGAGAGCATAACCTACGGGCTCACCTCCGACATGGGCGACGGGGCGCTCTACGTGACCACCGACTACGACGTCTACGAGTTTCCGATAATAAGCCCACCAGAGCTTGCCGTCGTGAACGGCGAGCAGCAGTACATACTCGTGACCGTTCCCAAGGGGCCGCC
>JAMONK010000113.1 GCA_027065835.1 Thermococcus sp.
ACTCCGAGAACCTGGAAGATAAAATGCAAAAGTGCAGTTATTTTAGCCGGATACGGAACTCGATTAATCACTTCACCCTGAACCTGAGCAGCGCCGCTAAGCCCCCCAGGGCCTTCAGTTTCTCACCGCCCTCGTGCTCAGAGCTGACCACGACGACCTCGCCGCGGGAATGCCTGACTGTTTCTAGGAGCTCCTCGATTTTCTCCCGGTACTCCCCTTTCAGCAGTTCGTCCAGAACCAGAAGGGTTTCAACCGCACCGTAGTTGACGGCCTCTTCAACTTCCCTCAGCCCGTAGGCTACCATTCCGGTGTTCCTTCCGATGCCCTCAAGGACCTTCTCAACGAGCTGGACCTCCTTGGCGACGCGGTTCTCGTGGTAAACCCTGTCAACGGTTCCGCGCTTGATGACCTCGTAGATGCCTGTCCTCCCGGTTACGCTGGTGTCCTCGACGACGACCTTCTTGGCCAAATCCGGGTAGTTCTCGCGCAGAAACTCCTGGAAGTCCTCCTTGACAAAGCCGGGGCCCGCAACTATGGTCTTCTCAACCTTCTCGCGCCGCATTATCTCCTCCATTGTCCTTGCAACGTCGTGAAAGAACCTCTTCTCCTCGCTCTCCCTCTCGGTGCTGTACTGCTTTCCGCCCAGGTTGCGTCTGATGCTGTTCAAAATCTCAACGCCGTACTCCCTCACTAGGGCCATATCCGCCTCGCCGTCATCCATGACGACTATCATCACGCGCGCCCGCTTGGAGGCCTCGACGGCTTCCTTAAGTCTGTCCAAGAAATAACCCTTCCAGCGGGGCTTCTGGATGGTGACAACGGTCCCCTCCTCGATGGTTATCGTGTGGTACTTCCCCAATGGGACATCCTCGCGCGAAGAGTACACTATGGGGCCGGTGACTCGCACGTGGTTGGCGAATTTGTGAAAGCTGACCTTTTCAACTCTGATGCCGAGGAAGACGGGGATCACCTCAACTTTCTCCGCCCTCAGGGAATCGGCCCGCTGGCTCTGTTTGCGGAGGGTCTTGGCGTAGACGACGTCGCCCTCCTCGATTATGTGGTACAAGTGCCAGAGGTCGTCGAGGGTCTCAGCCTTGACCTTTATCTTGCCTTCCTTGACGTCCTGATGGATTATCCGCACCCTCTCACCCCCTGGAAGACCCGAGTCCGAGTTTAAAAAAGCGGTTAAAGCGGGAGAATCAAATCAGCTCCCTCTCCATCTTGGTGAGTCTTCTGGCCCCGTTCTCCGTGATGACGAGGGTGTCCTCTATCCTCACTCCGCCGAACTTGGGGAGGTATATCCCCGGCTCGATGGTTATCACCATCCCCGGCTTGAGCTCCGTATCGTCCGCCTGACTGACCCTCGGCCACTCGTGTATCTCCAGCCCGACTCCATGCCCCGTGGAGTGTATGAAGTGGTCTCCATAGCCGTACTCATTTATAACCTCCCTGACTACCGTGTCAAGCTCCTTCGCAGTCATTCCTGGTCTTGCTGCCTCTACTCCTTTCCGCTGGGCTTCAAGGACGATCTCGTATATCTCTTTCTGCTTCGCGTTGGGTGAACCGACGACTATGGTACGCGTCATGTCCGAGTGGTAGTGCCTGTACAGGGCTCCCTCATCGATGACAACCAGATCGCCTCTCTCTATTCTTTTGTCGCTTGCTACCCCGTGCGGCAGTGCGGAACGGGGACCGCTCGCTATTATGGTGTCAAACGCAACCTTCTCCGCACCGTTCATCTTCATAGCGTACTCCATCTTGGCCGCGATCTCTCTTTCACGTTTACCTGGGCTGATCTCCTCAAGGGCCACCATCATGGCCGTATCGGCTATCCCGCAGGCAGCCTCGATAACTGTGATTTCCTCCCGCGTTTTTATGATGCGTAGCTCTTTTACTACGTCATCGATCGTCTTGAAATCGGTTACTCCAACCTTTTCGCGGAGGCTTTGAGTTAGGGAAAAAGACGTTCCCCCCTCTATGCCCAGCCTGTGGAGTCTGAAGGAGGAAAGCCTTTCGTAGAGGTCTTTGCCGCTCTTGAACTTCTCCACAGGAACCTTCGAGGTTTCCCGGGCCTCCCCGTACTCAAGTTCAGGCACCATGAAGAGCGACTCGTCCGGCGTTACCACCAGGTAGCCGCCGAGAACCGGCGATGATCCCGTGAAGTAGTACAGATTCGGAGAGGAGATTATCAAGGCCCCATCAAGCTCGTTCTGGGACAGGAATTCTTGGAGACGTTCTATCCTCATTGATACCACCGATGGGCATTGACCTCGTTGGATAAAACTCTTTCGGAAACCCATATAAACCTCCGAGGAGAGCCCGGTATATGACGGTCTATCTTTTTGACTTTGATGGGACGCTCGTTGACAGCACACAGGCCGTTGAGAAAGCCCTCCGCCTCGCCATCGAAAAGACGGTCCCTGCAGTCATAGAAAGTGACCTATACGAC
>JAMONK010000114.1 GCA_027065835.1 Thermococcus sp.
AAGTATCTCAAGGAGTTCATCAAGGGTCAGTTCACCGTGCTGAAAGCGTGCTATCCGGTACTCCGGAAGGAGAACGTCGAGATCAACGGTTAAGTATATCTCCTCCCCCAGGTACTTACGGGCCTCATCTATTATCTCCAGGAGGTCGTTGGTCTGGAGGTTCCGGTAGGCCCTCCACTTCCCCCGAACCCTCCGGCTCCTCAAAAGTGCCGGAAATATCTTAACCCGCCGCGTCCAGAGCTGGGTCCGTTCCGTACTCGGTATCATGAGAACCGGGGCAAGGACCGCGGCCCTCTTTACAAACCTGTTCTCAAGTGCGTACGCCAGCCAAGAGCCGTGATCCAGAAAATCGTGCATCAGGTCGGTGTGTGCATCAACGCTCATAAGGGACGCCGGCCGCAGCTTCTCAGCTATGCCGTACGTCGCCAGGTGCTCCCCTACAATATAAGCGCTGTCCTGCGGCACCCTGTCGGCCAGGAGCTCAACCCTGCTGGATTCCACGATAACGTAATCATCCAGAAGCTTGTTCTTCTGAAGGAGCTTGAGAACGTAGAGAACACCCTCACGGTTTGGTCTCTCGCCGAACGGGATAAAAGTCACCATGGCACATCCCTCCCCGGAGTTGGGGAGTTTCCTTTTAAATCTTGGCGAGGTTTGTTGACATTTAAATGTAAAGTCATTGATACCAAAGTTTAAAAAGTAGCCTGATAAGCCTAAATCGAAAAACCCTCGGAGGCGAGGAGATGATACTTCAGGTTGCTCTTGACTTGACGGACATTGATCAGGCCCTTTCTATAGCCGAAAAAGCAGCCCACGGCGGCGCCCACTGGCTGGAAGTCGGCACGCCACTGATAAAAAAGGAAGGAATGCGCGCGGTTGAGCTTATGAAACGCCGCTTCCCGGACAGGAAGATAGTGGCGGACCTCAAAACCATGGACACGGGCGCCCTTGAGGTCGAGATGGCGGCAAGACACGGGGCGGACGTTGTATCTATTCTCGGGGTCGCGGACGACAAAACCATCCAGGACGCCATCGAAGTCGCCAGAAGGTATGGAATCAGGATAATGGTTGACCTCATCGGGGTCAAGGACAAGGTCAAACGGGCAAAAGAGCTTGAGAAGATGGGCGTTCACTACATCCTCGTCCACACAGGCATAGACGAACAGGTTCAGGGGAAGACACCCCTTGAGGACCTGGAGAGTGTTGTTAAAACCGTCCGCGTCCCAGTGGCCGTCGCGGGTGGGTTGAATCTGGAGACCATCCCCAAAGTAATCGAGATGGGTGCCACGGTGATAATCGTCGGAGGGGCAATAACTAAGGCCAAAGACCCAGGCGAAATAACCAGAAGGATAATAGACCTGTTCTGGGGCGAGTACATGATGACCATACGCAAGGCCATGCACGACATCGCCGACCACGTAAAGGGCGTGGCGGACGGGCTGAAGATCGAGCAGGCGAGGGGATTCGTGGATGCGATGATAGGGGCCAACAAGATCTTCGTGTACGGCGCCGGAAGAAGCGGTCTGGTCGGTAAGGCCTTCGCGATGAGGCTCATGCACCTCGACTTCAACGTCTACGTCGTTGGAGAAACCATCACACCTGCCTTCGAGCCTGGCGACCTTCTCATAGCCATCAGCGGTTCCGGAGAGACCAAGAGCATAGTCGATGCCGCCCAGATAGCGAGGGCCCAGGGAGGAAAGATAGTCTCAATAACCTCCTACGCCAACTCAACCCTCGGAAAGCTCGCCGACGTGGTCCTTGAGATACCGGGCAGGACGAAGAGTGACGTCCCAACGGACTACATAGCCCGCCAGATGCTCACCAAGTACAAATGGATAGCCCCAATGGGGACCCTTTTCGAGGACTCCACGATGGTGTTCCTCGACGGCGTGATAGCCCTCCTCATGGCAACCTTCCAAAAGACCGAAAAGGATATGAAGAAGAAGCATGCGACCCTTGAGTAAGGGGTCGTCATGCCGTCTTTTACCCATATTTTTACAGGAATAGGAAACGCTGGAGCGAGGATAGTCAACAGCATAACAACCGACGGAGTGGTCAGGGTAACGATAAATCCAGCGTACTACCTCCTCCCCAGGGGCGATGAGTACGAGGAGAGGATAAGGAGGTTCTTCTCCAGCCTCCCCAAGGACACGTTTCTATGGCTCATATTCGAGGACAAAGACGTCGAGAGCGAGATAAGGGACCTGATAATCGAGAGCACGCCCCAGGACACCGTAAAGCTGGCGTACGTCCTAACGCCCAACAAAGAACTCGTCCAGGGAAAAAAACCCGGGTGGGCCGAGGCGTTTGAGACGGTATTCTACGACTCACTCTGGGAGTTCCTCGGTAAGAACGTTCCAGTGGCCGAGTCCTACGAGCTGGCATCCAAAAGGATAGCCGAGATGTTCTCGCGTCTCTACTACTACCTCGA
>JAMONK010000115.1 GCA_027065835.1 Thermococcus sp.
CGCCCCATTTATCTTTTCGGGCGGAAGGTCCCTTCCGAAAGGAAGTGGCAGTTCGTCTTTTGGTCAGACCAAAAGAACAAAAATCAGTGGATTATCTCGTAGCTGTAGGTCAACTCGGCCCCGCTCAACTTCACGTGCGCGGAGGCGGAGCAGTACTTGTCCTGGCTGAGTTCTATGGCCCGTCTCACCTTCTCCTCAGAGACATCACCGTGCACCCTGTAGTGGATGTGGACCTTCCTGTAAATCCTGGGATGTTCCTCACGCCTCTCGCCGCTTATCTCCACTTCCAGCCCCGATATAGGCTCCCGCATCTTCTGCAGTATCATGACAACATCGTACGCGGTGCAACCGGCGACACTCAAAAGCAGGAGCTTCATGGGACTTATACCCCCTTCCCCAAGGATAACCGAGCATTTGTCCTCTTCGATCCTCCCAACGAACTGCGTGTCCTTAAACCATTCCACTCTACCCCTGACCTCTCCGGCCATTCTGATCCCCGGTTCATACTCCAGAAAAGGGTTTAAATGAGTTTTGAAAACTTAACACATGTACATCAGGCCCTTTGACCCCTGGAAGTCAAGGCTCTGCACCTGCCCCTTCAAATACACCCTCAACGTTTACACCGGCTGCGATCACGCCTGCGTTTACTGCTACATCACCTCGTACATTCCCAAGGCGTTCCACGTGAGGACCAAAGAGGGTCTCCTGCCCGTGTTGGAGAGGGAACTGAGGCGGCTGGATAAAAGGTACATCGTGGCGCTGTCCTATTCGTCGGACCCGTACCCCAGGATTGAGAGGGAGCTGGGCATAACTAGGAAAGTTCTTGAGCTATTAAAGCGCTACAACGTCCGCTGCCTCCTCCTGACGAAATCCGACATCTTCAAGAGGGACATCGACCTACTGAGCGGAATGAAGTGCGCCGTTGGAATAACGGTAACCACCGTAAACGAGAAGAAGGCGAGGCTTCTTGAGCCAAACGCCCCACCACCCAGGAAGAGAATCCGAGCGCTGAAGAAAGCAAGAGAAGCGGGCATTCCAGTCTACGCACGGATAGATCCGATAATCCCGTTCTACACCTGGGAAGATTTTGGGGCGACCCTCAGTGCCCTGGAGTTCGTCAGCCATATAACGGTATCAACGCTGAAGCTGAGGTCGGACATCGGAAAAAGGATGGAGGCCAAGTTTCCAGAGCTCATGGCGAAGCTGAACCCCCTCTACGAAAAGGGGGAACGGGTGGGAGGGTACAGGTACCTTCCCAGGGAGCTGCGGTTTCAGATCCTGAAGGAGGCAGAGAGAAGGGTAAAGAACGCGGGGATTACGTTTGGCTCATGTCGGGAGGGGTATCATTCGTATCCGAGCTGTGATGGTTCCCATTTAGTTCCTCCCTGACCTCCGCCTCGAGCTCCCTCCGGCTGAGCTCCAGTTTCTCGGAGTGATAATCCCTGGCTGCCCTGACGAACGCCTCAAAAAGGGCACCCATCTCCGGGAGGTACTCGGCCTGCCACTGGAGTCCAAGCACGAAGGTTCCCTCCCCCTCAATAGCCTCGGTGAGGCCGTCGTCCGCGTACGCGACCGGCTTCAACCCATCCCCGACACGCTTCACGGCCTGATGGTGGAAGCTGTTGACGCGCATGAACACCTCGTTGGTGCCCCCTATATCCAGAACTTCTTTGAGGAGCTCGTAGAGCATTGAGCTGGTCTTTATTCTGAGTCCGTGAACGCGCTGACGTGGATCCATACTCCCCGGATCCCAGTCATGCTTTATGGCCTTTGGAATCTCCCTGACGTCCTGATAGAGGGTTCCACCGAGTGCGACGTTTATCACCTGCATCCCCCTGCCTATCCCGAGCAGGGGAATCCCCTCCTCCACAGCCAGCCTGACGAGTCGAATCTCGAACTCATCCCTGGCGACGTCAACGTATTTTATCGACTCGGAGGGGTCCTCCCCGTAGGCCCTGGGGTGCACATCCGGTCCCTCTATGAGGAGTATCCCATCCACGTGCCCCAGAACGTCCTCGGGGTTGCCGTTGACCCCGAAGACGGAGGGCAAACCGCCCGCAGAGATGACGTTGCGGAGGTGAGTACTATCAAGAAAGAGTCTCCCGGTGGAGTAGTCCATCCTACCCACGATACCGATTAAAGGCCGCACCTTGACCACCCATCAAGAGTTGGACGGAAGCATAAAAAGCTTTCCAAGCAACGCACGTTTAAAGGTGACAAAAGAGAGGGGAGTATTCAGGTCCTTAAGGCCTTTATCTCCGCCTCAAGGACTTCCGCAAGCCGCTTAACCCCCTCACGTATCTTTTCCTCCGGCACGTAGGTGAAGTTAAGCCTCATCGCGTTCTTGACCTCGCGGTGGACGAAGAACGCTTCACCAGGCACGTAGGCAACGCCCTTTGAGACGGCCTTTTCCATGAGGAGTTTCGTGTCTATCCCCTCCGGGAGGGTTGCCCAGACGAACATTCCACCCTCGGGCTTTGTCCATTTGACTCCCTCGGGCATGTACTCCTCAAGGGCCTCAAGCATGGCGTCCCTTCTCGGTTTGTAGAAGTTCACTATCTCCGGTATGTGCCTGTCGAGGTGTCCCTCCTCAACGTACTTCCAGGCGATCGCCTGCCCGAGTGTGTTGGTGCACAGGTCAATGCTCTGCTTGGCGATCTCCATCTTCCGTATAAGGTGTGGGTGGGCCGCGATCCATCCTATCCTCATCCCGGGGGCCAGTATCTTGGAGAAGGTCCCCAGGTAGATCACCCTGCCCTCCTCATCGAAGTGCTTGATCGGTGGAACCGGTTCACCTGAGTACCTGAGCTCGCTGTAGGGGCCGTCCTCAACCACGATGAAGTCGTACTCACTGGCGAGCTCTATCAGCTTCTTCCGTCTCTTGAGGGTCATCGTGACACCCGCAGGGTTCTGGAAGGTGGAAACGGTATAGACTAGCTTTACTCTCTTCCCCTTCCGTTTGAGCTCCTCCAGCTTCTCCTCAAGGGCGTCAACACGCATGCCTTCCTCATCCATGGGGATGCCCATCATCTCGGGGTCGTAGTAGTTGAAGGCCTGTATGGCGGCCAGGTAAGTCGGGGCCTCGACGAGTATTATGTCACCGGGGTTTATAAACGTCCTGCCGATGAGGTCGAGGGCCTGCTGAGAGCCCGCGACGATCATTATCTCGACCTTGCTCATTGGAATCCCGTAACGTTTCTCCATCCACCTGGCAAGGGCAAGGCGAAGGGGTGTGAAACCCTTGGTGGTCCCGTACTGGAGGGCCTTGTCGGCGTGGTTCTCCAGAACGTCAACGGCGATCCCCTTGATGACGTCCACGGGAAAGGTCTCAGGGGCGGGGAGGCCCCCGGCGAGGCTTATAACGTCGGAGGATTCGACGAGCTTTAAAAGTTCCCTAACCTCGGACGCCTTCATGCCCAGTGCCTTTTCCGAGAAGAACGACTCAAAGTTCAGTGATCCCGAACCCAGCTTTTTCATCAGCTTTTCCTCCACTTCTATCCCCCCATTAAAATGAACACTTCTGAACACGTCCTCAATTCTATACATCATTAGGATGGCGGCGATTGGTTATAAATCTTTCTGCAATAAGCGTTAGACGCCTTTACTTTTGTAAAGAAAGCTGTGTGAAGCTCAAATGAACATCAAGGCTCTTTATAATGCACCAGTGACCATAAAAACATCTATAAACCCTCCCGTCATAACGGGTTATTACGTGGAGGTGTTAGTGATGTCTGTAGCGAGAGAGGTCCTCGAGATAGCAGAGGAGATCCGGAACATGAAGATAAGGGGAGCGGGGAAGATAGCGCGCTCCGCCGCCCATGCCCTCCATATCCAAGCGGAGAAGAGCAGTGCCACGAACACGGACGAATTCTGGAAGGACATGAAGGCGGCGGCCAAGGTGCTGTACGAGACAAGACCCACCGCGGTCTCCCTTCCGAACGCCCTTCGATACGTCATGCACAGGGGCAAGGTGGCCTACGCGAGCGGCGCCTCCCTTGACCAATTGAGATTCGTGGTTGTGAACGCCGCCAAGGAGTTCATCCACAACTCCGAAAAATCCCTTGAAAGGATAGGGGACTACGGAGCAAAGCGCATCGAAAACGGAGACGTTATAATGACCCACTGCCACAGTAAAGCGGCTATAAGCGTTATGAAGCGAGCCTGGGACATGGGGAAAGGGATAAAGGTGATAGTAACGGAGACGAGGCCAAGGTGGCAGGGGAAGATCACGGCGAAGGAGCTGGCCGATTACGGCATACCCGTCATATACGTCGTGGACTCCGCGGCGAGGCACTACATGAAGATGACCGACAAGGTCGTCATGGGAGCGGACAGCATAACCGTGAACGGCGCGGTGATAAACAAGATCGGCACAGCTCTCATAGCACTCACCGCCAAGGAGCACCGGGTCTGGACGATGATAGCGGCCGAGACGTACAAGTTCCACCCCGAGACGATGCTGGGTCAGCTCGTTGAGATAGAGATGCGCGACCCGGCGGAGGTTATCCCAACGGAGGAGCTCAAGACCTGGCCGGAGAACATCGAGGTCTGGAATCCAGCGTTCGACGTAACTCCACCGGAGTACGTGGACGTCATCATAACCGAGCGCGGCATAATACCCCCATCGGCGGCAATAGACATCCTGAAGGAGGAGTTTGGCTGGGCGCTTAAGTACAGGGAGCCCTGGGAAGACTGAACCTCTTCTCCCACCCTTTTTCTAAAGGTAGGCCTTAAAAAGGGGTATGCCTTTTATACCACCAGAGCAAAAAATGAAAGGGTGATGGCTATGAAAGCGTACATTGCTGAAAACGTCGGGGGCATTTACGCCTTCGACGGGGACGGTAACCTCATCAAGCACCGGGAGTTCTCAGAGGTTCCCGAGGCGAGCCTTGAAGGGCTCCTCAAAGGAGAGCCCGTGGAAGAGTTGCTCTCATTCTTGGACGAGCTGGGTGCAAACGGATACGACGAGTTTATTGTTGAGAGCCCTGAACTGGGAAGGAAGCTGAAGGAGCTGGGGTACAACGCGGTCGGCGAGTTTCCGAATCCCGCGGGAGAGAGCCTCAGAAGGTCCCCTGCCGAGTTCCTTGGGGAGGACTGGTTCGAGAGATACTTCAAAGCCGGTGTGGCGCTCACCAGGATGCGCATTCAGGAGCAGAGCGGTGCGAGGGACAAGATGGTCATCCAGGCCATAGAAGCACTTGACGATATCGATAAGGTGAACAACCTTCTAATATCACGCCTTAGGGAGTGGTACGGTCTCCACTTCCCTGAACTCGACGAGATCCTTCCGAAGCATGAGCAGTACGTGACGTTCGTCAAGAGCGTAGGCGACCGAAACAACGCAACAAAGGAGAGGCTCATAAAACTGGGTTTCAATGAAGCGAAGGCCGAAAAAATCGCTAACGCGGCCAGAAACTCAATGGGCGCTTCGCTGGGCAAATTCGATATGGCCATAATCCAGAGGCTGGCCAGCGAGGTGGACGACCTCTACAGCCTCAGGAGGGAGATAGAAGACTACCTTGAGACCGCTATGGACGATGTGGCCCCCAACCTGAAGGGACTCGTGGGAGCGAAGCTCGGTGCCCGGCTGATAAGCCTCGCGGGGGGCCTGAGGGAGCTGGCGATGATGCCGGCATCAACCATTCAGGTTCTCGGAGCCGAGAAAGCCCTGTTCAGACACCTCAGGAGTGGCGCAAAGCCGCCCAAGCACGGGGTTATCTTCCAGTACCCCGCCATAAACCGCTCGCCGTGGTGGCAGAGGGGCAAAATCGCGAGGGCTCTGGCGGGGAAGCTCGCTATAGCGGCGCGCGTTGACTATTTCTCCGGTGAATACATAGCGGAGGAATTGAAGAAGGAAGTAGAAGCCAGAATTGAGGAGATAAAGGGTAAATACCCCAACCCGCCGAAGAAAAAGGCAAAGCCCGCAAAGGGCACGAAGAAGGAGAAGAAAAGGTTCTTCAAGGGCGAGAAAAAGGGCAAGGGACCCAAGGGCAGGAAAGACAAAGGCAGGGGCAAGAAGGGCGAGAAAAGTGGGAAGAAGAAAAAGAAAAAGGAGAAAGGCAGGAAGAGGTGAGATAAATGAGGATCAAACCCCACAGGTTCCCCGGCGTTTACATCTTCGTGGACGAGGACGGAAGCGAGAGGATAGCCACCAAGAACCTCGTGCCCGGCCAGAAGGTCTACGGTGAGAGGACGATAAGGTCGGAGGGAGAGGAGTACCGCATCTGGAACCCGAACAGGTCCAAACTCGGTGCGGCGATACTCAAAGGACTCAAAAACTTCCCAATAAAGCCCGGCTCACGGGTCCTCTACCTGGGAGTTGCAAGCGGAACGACCGCCAGCCACGTTAGCGACATAGTCGGATGGAAGGGAGGAGTGTTCGGAGTGGAGTTCTCACCCAGGGTTCTCAGGGAACTCGTCCCGCTGGTGGAGGAGAGGAGAAACCTCGTACCAATACTGGGGGACGCTACCAAGCCGGAGGAGTACCGCGCTCTGGTCCCCGAGGTTGATGTTATATTCGAGGACGTTGCCCAGCCCACCCAAGCCAAGATACTCATAGACAACGCCAAGGCCTACCTCAAGCCCGGCGGATACGGGATGCTCTCGGTCAAGAGCAGAAGCATCGACGTCACAAAGGAGCCGGAACAGGTGTTCCGGGAGGTTGAAAAGGAGCTTTCAACATACTTCGAGGTCGTTGAGGAAATCTCGCTCGAACCATACGAAAAGGACCACGTCCTGTTCGTTGTTCGGAAACCTTGAGCCTTTATCCCTTCGATTTTTAACCCATTTACAATTTTAGAAAACATAATCATAATAAATCAGAGAAAAAGGATCAGTCATCTGCGCTTTCTGATGAGTAAGGGGAGTAAAGCCAAGCCAAGTAGGGCTGCTGGGCCACAGATGCTTCCCTTAGAGTGTGTTCTGCTTGTGGATGGTGTTGTTGGGCTATGTAGGGGAGTGGGGGATGGGGCGGAGGAAATCACCTGAGAGGGAGACGAAGTCGTGGAAGGGGTAGAAGAAGTTGTGGAAGCTATCCGGGGTGAAGTTGATGAAGCCGTAGAGGAAGTGGACGGGGCGGTAGAAGTCGTGGATGATGCAGTTGGAGACTGTGGATACTGTGTTTTCACGTTGGGAGTCCATAGGTGAGGATGCGCCATGGACTCCCTCACAACGGCTTTGCTTTCCTTTGCGACCGCATTTGAATCCACCGTCTTGGCGTTTGTGTCCACCACCTCGGCGTTTGAATCTTGGCAAAAAACACAACCTGGAAGGTTTCCGTCCGACGGGAGACGAAGAATCCACGCGTCGTACCAGCCAGTACCGAAGCTCAAAGTTGAACCCGCCAGAACGATATCCCCTTTCGGAGTTAAATCAAGAGCATAAATCTTATCCCCCAACTTTCCTCCGTAGGTTTTCTGCCATTTTACATTACCATCCCCATCAAGCCGTAGAACCCAAGCATCATAGCCACCAGCGCCAAAGCTGGAGGTGTAACCCGCCACTATAAGGTCACCGTTTTGGGCAACAGCAACCCCCCAAGTCTCATCATTGTATTCTCCACCATACCGCTTCTGCCACATCACGTTCCCATTCTGGTCAAGCCTTAGAATCCACGCGTCATACCAGCCAGCACCGAAGCTCAAAGTTGAACCCACCACAACTATATCCCCGTTCGGAGCGAGAGCAAGGGAGGTGGGCCACTCATTATTTTTTCCCCCGTAGGTTTTCTGCCATTTTACATTACCATCAGCATCTAGCCTCAGAACCCAGATATCGGCAGAGCCAGCGCCAAATATGTCGGTATCACCTGCTACTACAATATCCCCATCTGGGGCCACGATAATAGCACGGGCATTCCCCTTTCCAAAGATTTTTTGCCATTTTACATTACCGTTACCATCCAAACGAAGGACCCAAAAATCAGTGAAATCAACACCGAAGCTTCCGGTATCTCCCGCCACTAGGATGTCCCCATTGGGAGCCACCGCCATCGCGATAGCCACATCCCAATTGTTCCCGCCGTAGGTTTTCTGCCATTTCACGTTGCCGTTTTCATCAAGCCGTAGAACCCAGATATCGGAAGAGCCAGCTCCAAAGCTGGAAGTGTAGCCCGCCACTATGATGTCCCCATTGGGAGCCACAGCCACCGCCCAAGCTTCATCATCCTGAGCTCCACCGTAGGTTTTGGCCCAGATCACGCCTCCATCGGGTGAGAGTTTCATCACAAGAGCATCTTCACCACCTGCACCTGTTGAGTTAGTCCAGCCAACGGCTATGATGCTTCCGTCAGGCATGACTGTAACATCGTTTAGGACGCTTTCCCCGTTTCCTCCGTAGGTTTTAGCCCAGTAACTTCCTCCCTCCGCCTTCACCTCATGGGGTACGAGAGTGAAAGCCCCAAGCAGAATACCAGCCACGATCAGGGCAAGGACATTCCTCATCGTCATCGCCTCCACATCATGTGTAGGGGAATATTCAAACCTGTTGTACAACAACCCCTTATATGATTATCCCAAAAAGGATTCGTCCACCGTATGGTAAACGGTACCACCGACCTTTTCGGCGGATGTGGAACCGTTCACCCATGGGGGTATCAAAACCTCCCGCGGACCGAAGGTGAGGGGTATCTGCTTCCCGAACCCACCGCGCGCCCCTGAATCGTTAATCGTCGAAAAACGCTTTCACTTTTACCGAAAGACTTTTATAACCCCCCGGTGAACCCCAGGCGAAGTTACTTTCAACTTTTACAGGTGGTGCGCCATGAAAAAACTACTGAAACCAAAGAGGGATGTTGGCATTGTGGGCTACGGTGCCTACGTGCCCATGTATAGAATCAAGGCGGAGGAGATAGGAAGGGTATGGGGTATAAGCAGTTTTCCCATACAGGAGAAATCCGTCCCCGGACTTGACGAGGACACGATAACCATAGGAATAGAGGCCGCAAGAAACGCCCTTAAAAGGGCCAAAATTGACCCCCAGCTCATCCGTGCGATCTGGCTCGGCACCGAGAGCAAGCCCTACGCCGTGAAGCCGAGCGGGACGATTATAGCGGAGGCCATCGGTGCAACGCCGGATCTTGACGCGGCGGACTTTGAATTCGCATGTAAGGCAGGAACCGAAGCGATGCAGGCGGCCATTGGTTTTGTCGGTTCCGGGATGGCTGACTACGCGATGGCCATAGGCGCCGATACCTCACAGGGAAGACCCGGCGACCACCTTGAGTTCACCGCCTCGGCCGGTGGAGCAGCCTACATCCTCGGTCCAAAGGGTTCCGATACCCTCGCGTACTTTGAGGCGAGCTACTCCTACGTAACGGATACCCCCGACTTCTGGAGGAGGCAGCACGAGCACTACCCGCGGCACGGCAACCGTTTCACAGGTGAACCCGCGTACTTCCACCAGATAATAAGCGCCGCCAAGACCCTCATGGAGGAGATGGGTTACACACCAAACGACTTCGACTACGCGGTCTTCCACCAGCCCAACGTCAAGTTCCCGCTGACGGCCGCCAAGATACTCGGCATCCCGAAGGAGAAGGTCCTTCCAGGGCTCCTTACAGGGTTCATCGGCAACACCTACAGCGGTGCGACCCTCGTCGGCGTTTCGGCGGTTCTCGATGTGGCCAAACCCGGTGACAGGATTCTCTGGGTGAGCTTTGGCTCGGGAGCGGGAAGCGACGCCTTCAGTCTCGTCGTGCAGGACGCCATAGAGGAGAAGAGGGACCTAGCACCGAAGACGATGGACTACGTGAACAGGAAGAAGTACATCGACTACGCGCTCTACGCGAAGGCCAGGAGGAAGTACATACTATAAGGGGGTGTTAAGATGACGATTGAAAAGCCCGTGATCATCGGCGTTGGTATGATTCCTGTCGGGGAGCACTGGAAGCTCTCACTCAGGGACATAGCCGTTGAAGCTCTTCTCAACGCGATGGATGATGCTGGAGTCGAGAGGGTTGATTCACTCTACGTTGGAAACATGATCTCAGGTTCCTTCATTGAGCAGGAGAATCTCGGCGCCCTTATCGCCGACTGGGCAGGCCTTGGAAACGTTCCGGCCGTTAAGGTCGAGGCTGCCTGCGCTTCGGGTGGGGCGGCTGTGCAGGAAGGTGCAAAGGCCGTGATGGCCGGCATTGAGGACGTCGTTGCGGTTGTAGGCGTTGAGAAGATGACGGACGCCTGGCCGAGCGATGCCACCAGGTACCTGGCCTACGCCGCCGACGCGGACTGGGAGCTCTTCCACGGGGCCAGCTTTGTGGCGTTAAACGCTCTCATAATGAGGCACTACATGAAGACCCACGGCTACACCGAGGAGGACCTAGCGCTCTTCGCGGTCAACGCCCACGCCAACGGCGCCAAGAACCCCTACGCGATGTTCAAGAGACCAATCAAAGTCGAGACCGTCCTCAAGAGCCCCTATATAGCAGACCCGCTCAAGCTCTTCGACGCCTCGCCGGTCTGCGATGGTGCAGCGGCCGTGATAATCACCACACGGGAGAAGGCCAAGGAACTCGGCGTCCCGAAGGAGAAATGGGTCGAGGTCGCTGGAATGGGAAGGGCGATAGACACCATAAACCTCGCCAACAGGGAGGATCTCCTCACGCTTAAAGCGGGGAAGATTGCAGCGGAGAGGGCCTACAGGATGGCCGGCATTGAGGCCAAGGATGTAGACTTCTTCGAGGTTCACGACGCATTCACGGTCATGGCCGCGCTCAGCCTCGAGGCCCTCGGTGTCGCGAAGAAGGGTGAGGGAGCGAAGCTCGCCAGGGAGGGCCAGATAGCGGTCGATGCAGACTACCCGATACAGACCATGGGAGGGCTGAAGAGCAGAGGGCACCCGGTTGGAGCGACCGGTGTCTATCAGACGGTCGAAGCGGTTCTCCAGCTCCGTGGCGAGGCACCTGAGGGGATACAGGTCCCGAACGCCGAGATAGGCCTGACCCAGAACATAGGTGGTACGGGCTCGAACATAACGGTCAACGTGTTTAGGAGGGTCTGAGATGGGAAAGCCTATGCAGGTTGCAAGGCACTGGAGGCACTTCCGCGAGAAGTACGCCCTCATCGGGGGCAAATGTGAGAACGGCCATGTATTCTTCCCCTACAGGAGTGTCTGCCCTGTATGCGGAAGCAGGAACGTCGAGGAATACGAATTAGAGGGAAAGGGAAAGGTCATAAGCTGGACGATAGTACGGAACCCCCCGAGCGGCTTTGAATACTACCGGCCGTATCCCCTTGCACTCATCCAGCTGGAGGAGGGCCCCGTCGTTCTGGCCCAGCTGACCGACGTTGACCCCGAGGAAATCCATGAGGGCATGGAGGTGGAGATGGTAACAAGAAAACTCCGCGAGTTCGACGAGGACGGGATAATCCTCTACGGGTACAAGTTCAGGCCCGTTTTGAAGTGAATCCTTTCTTCATTTATCATCTTCTATTTACAACTC
>JAMONK010000116.1 GCA_027065835.1 Thermococcus sp.
CCTTGTCCTCGCCGTCCACCTGGATAACTATCTTCGGAACGGCCATGACGCTGTACTGGTCGGCCCACTCTGGGTACTCGATGGCCTCGACCATGTCGCCGAGTATCTTGCCCTTGCCGGCGTTGGTGTTCTCGATGGCAAACTTGTGGGCCATCCTAACCGCGAGCGGGCAGTAGGGGCAGGTCGGGGTGACGAAGACGAGTATCCTGACGTCCCTCTCAATCTTGGAAAGGTCATCCTTGCTCTCCGGCATGAGGTCGGTGGTGGTGTTGCTGACGTCCACTATATCCTCAAGGAAGGCCGAGAACTCGTGTCCAGCGGGAAGGCCAAAGAAGCGGACCCCCATGTCCTTGCCGTCCCGTGTTACGGTCGTTGCGGGAGCGCGGTCGATCCTGTACTTCGCGGCCAGCTCCTTCCCCTCGTCGGTGTCAAAGTCAACGATCTCGTAGTTGAGCTTGTCGCTCAGTTCGGAGAGCTCGCTAACCAGCTGCTTGAGCTGGTCGCAGTACTGGCAGTGCTCTTTTCCAATGAACACAATGAGTTTGACGGGGTTGGTCATTTTGGAGAAGAACTCCTCTTTGATGACCTTTTTATCCGCATCACCGATCAATCCCATCCTTACGCACCTCCAACTAAAGGTTTATAACCATCTGAACGCTATATCATGCAACGGGGACTAATCCCCGAGTTTGCAACCTAAGGTTAAATGTTCACTATATAAGCTTTACGTCACAGATCTGGGTGGTGTGGGTCATGACTGAACCGGATATATTTTACATCCTGGGAAACAAAGTGAGGCGCGATCTTCTCAGCCACCTCACCTGTACGGAGTGCTACTTCAGCTTCCTCAGCAGCAAGGTCAGCGTTTCTTCAACGGCTGTAGCCAAGCACCTTAAAATCATGGAACGGCAAGGAATCCTGAAGTCCCACGAGAAGGAGGGACCATTCATCGGGCCCGCGAGGAAGTACTACGACATCGCCATATCAAGAACCTACGTTGCCACGGTAACCCCGAACGTATTCTGGTACCACGGCTTGGACTTAACCGGCCCAAACGAGGGCACCTTCAACATCGAGGTGAGTCTGCCCGAAACCGAGGATTCTGACCTCACTGAGCTGGTGACCCAGTTCCTGCACCTCAACAAGGAGCTCAATAAGGTTCTCCAGGCCCTGAGATCCGTGGAACATGGCCGTGACGTTCTTATGAGTCAGATAAAAGAACGTTATCTCCGTGAGATAGGCGACATGACCCAGCTGGCCATCCTTCATTACCTGCTCATCGAGGGCACCGCAACCGTTGATGAACTCAGCGACAGACTCAACTTAAAGGAGAGGGAGGTTGTGGCCAAAGCAGAGGAACTGGGCAGATTTATACCGTTAAGAATAAAAGATGGCGTTATTGAGATTGATTCAGAAAGGCTTCAGTCAGAGGGTGAAGGTGATGGTGGAGAAGATTAGAATCGTGGTCAACACGGACAGATGCTACCTCTGCGGGGGCTGTGCCGGGGTTTGCCCGACGCTTGCAATAGAGGTGAGCTCCTCGAACTGGAACTTCTACCAGGATAAATGCATCTCATGCAGGATATGCGTTAACACCTGCCCCGTTGGGGCACTGACCGCTGAACCCCTGGAGGGAGAAGAATGAAAGGGCTGAAATATGACGTAGTCGTAGTCGGTGCCGGAATCGCCGGCCCGATAATTGCGAGGAACGTTGCCAGAAAGGGATACTCCGTCCTTCTCATCGATAAAAAGTGGGCGATCGGTACACCGAAGCAATGCGCCGAGGGAATCAGCGTAAAGGTATTTGAGAAGTACGGGATACCCTACGACAGGCGCTTCATCAACCGCGAGGTGTACGGTGCCAAGCTTTATTCCCCAAGCGGTTACGAGCTTGAGATGAGGTACAAAGACGTCAGCGGTGTTATCCTGGAGAGGAAGGTCTTCGACAAGATGCTGGCCTACTACGCGGCGAAGGCCGGGGCTGATGTCCTCGCCAGAACCGAGGCGGCGGACGTCATTAAGAAAGACGGCAGGGTCGCGGGAATCAAGGCCAAGCACGAGGACGAGCCGGTCGAGATTTACGCAGACATCATAGTCGCGGCGGACGGCGTGGAGAGCACAATCGCGAGGAAGGCAGGCATAAACACCTACGCCCCGCCACACGAGTTCGATTCGAGCTACGAGTACGAGATGCTCATCGAGGGCTACGACCCCGATCTGATTCACCTCTGGTTCGGCAACGAGATAGCGCCGAGGGGCTACGTCTGGGTCTTCCCGAAGGACGAGGACAGGGCCAACGTCGGCATAGGAATAAACTCCGACAATCCGCAGACCGCCAAGTACTACCTCGACAAGTGGCTGAAGGAGAACAACATCCCAGCGAAGAAGCTCCTCGAGATAAACGTC
>JAMONK010000117.1 GCA_027065835.1 Thermococcus sp.
CGACCACCTCACTCTATTTTTTCAAACTGGTCTTTTGGGGCCCCGCAGAGCGGGCAGACCCAATCCTCGGGAAGGTCATCAAACTTGGTTCCGGGCTCTATCCCACTGTCGGGATCGCCTTCTTCCTCGTCGTAGATATATCCACAAATGATGCATTTCCATTTTGCCATAGGTATCGCCTCAATCTAATGTTATTAGGTCGTCCTTATAAGGTTTGCGGTTCAAACCTGAGAAAATGGAAAGCGAAAATATCACTCAAATACTACGAACTTCTCTCCGGGCGCGCCGCAGATGGGGCAGCGTTCGGGTACTTCGTCAACTGCAGTGTAACCGCACACGGGGCAGATGTACACCTTTTTGATCTCAACGTCCTTACCGCTCTCCGCTTTCTCCTTGGCGTCCTTGTAGAGCTCGGCGTGTATCTTCTCAGCCTCGAGGGCGTAGTGTGTCGTTCTAACGGCTTCCTTCTCCTTCTGGAATTCCGCTGAATTCTTGTAAACGGGATACATCTCCTCGACCTCGAAGGTCTCCCCTTCTATTCCTGCCTGGAGGTTTTCAGGGGTCTTTCCAAGCTTGCCCAAGGCGATGAAGTGGTTCTTTGCATGAACGAACTCGGCGTAAGCTATGGCGCGGAAAAGCTTTGCAACGTTTGGAAATCCTTCTTTCTCGGCCTGTTCGGCAAAAATCAGGTACTTCATGTGTGCCATGCTCTCGCCGGCAAAGGCCTCCTCCAAAAACTTCCGGGTCATGTCCCTTTCAACTACCATGGAAAACACCATAAAAAAGAGGAAACGAAACTATATAACGGTTTTCTGAACCTTTGGTTTGTCTTTCCGCTTACTCCCTTTAGGAGACAGTTCAGGGTTGGTTCTATGAAATCCAGTTCACAAGTTTCCGGACGGCCTCCCTCAACCGCTCCTCGTCCTCGGGGAGGGGCATCCCGCGGCTCTCGATGGTATCGACGTGGTCAAACTTGCTCCGTGAGATGAGGGTTTCTATCTTTCTCCCTGCAACGCCGCCCCATCCGAATGCTCCAACGACCAGAACCGGCTTCTCGTAGTTCGCCTTGTCAAGTATCTCAAAGAGGGTGTACCTGATCCGGGGGTGTATCTCAGCCTCAAAAGTTGACGCCCCGATGACGAGGGCCTGACTGTCTGGAACCTCTCCGAGGATATCGCTCACGGCCGGCGCCTCTTTGTCAGTGAACCTGTACACAACGGGCTTCATTCCGAGTTTTCTCAGCTCGTCGAGGACTATCTCCATCCTGCGCTCAACGAAGCCGTACATGGAGTCGTAAACGACAAGGACCTTGCCCTCCTTGGTCTTACCGGCGCCGACGGCTTCGTAGTGCTCAAAAATCCTCGCCGGATTTTTCCTCCATATCAGCCCGTGTCCGGGGAGTATCATCCTGGCCTCTTCAACTATCCCGAGCCCCTTGAGCTTCTTTATGTTCTGGACTATGTACTTGTGGTAGTGGCCGATGACGGTCACTATGTACTTGGTCACGTACGGCAGGTACTTCTGAACCGCCTCCTCGTTGCCGTCGTCTATCTCCTCGGGGATTGAATACCCTCCGCCTGCGTCGCAGGAGAATATCAGCCTGTCCTCGACCACGTAGGTTATCATGGTGTCCGGCCAGTGGAGCCACGGGACGGTTATGAATCTGAACGTCTTCCCGCCAATCTCGAGCTCCTCTCCGTCCTTTATTGCGTGGAACTTCTCCGTGACCTTCTCCCCGTAGAAGCCTTCGAGGAACCTCTTGGAGAACGTGGTTCCTATGAGGGTGGCCCGGTAGCCATTGGCCTCGAGGAACGCGGGCAGGGCACCGGTGTGGTCCGGCTCCGTGTGGTGGATTATCACGTGGGTGATCTCTGCGGGGTCAACGAGCTTTTTGAGGGCGTCCATAAAGAGCTCCGTGTACTCCTTCTTGGTGAGATCGAAGAGAACGGTTGCACCGTCCAGCTTCATGAGGTACGCGTTGTATGTTATGCCCTCCGGGATGTCCCATGTGGCCTCAAAGTACTGTATCCTGTCGTCGTCAACGCGGATCAGGTACAGTTCGGGGCTGTCAAGGAGTTTTTCAACTCTTACCTCTGGCATTTTTATCACCGGTATTACTTTGGGTGAGGAGGTAAAAAGCCTTTCTCGAGAAAAGATGGAGAAATAAGAATGAGGGCAGTTCAAGCGAAGGTAACGCTCCTGTCCTTCAGCGAGCGGTTGAGCAGGTCGGCGTGCTCGAGGGTAACCTGGTACTCCGCGAGCTTCTTCAGCTTGAGCTCCTCGCCGTCGAGGATTATCTTGTTGACGTAGACCTTGCCCTCTTCGAAGCCGACGGTGTAGACGAAGAGATCCTTCTTGCTCAGGTACTCCTTAATCTTCTCGTCCTTGAGCGCTTCGCTGAG
>JAMONK010000118.1 GCA_027065835.1 Thermococcus sp.
ATGAACGGTATAAACAACTATGTGTATTTTAACTATTTAAAGTCTATCGTCGAATCATGAAAGTAAATGGTTAGAAGAGTTTCAAGATTAATATGAGAATTATCAAAAAACGTCACTTTAAACTTCATCGAGGCCAATATTCACAGTCTTCCGGAGACCTTAAGAAGCCGTGTAGGATCTTAATCCCATAACTGTCCCCCAACCACACTCAAGGTTTGGCATCATCGGCGTTGACCTTGCGTACAGCAGCGAGGAGGGAATAAATGACGAAAGAAAAGGGGACCTCCTCCTGTTTTAGCCTTCAGTCCTCCAGCCACATCTCTATCCTCTGCTTGCCCTTCCCAAGGCTGGAGCGCTTTAACTTCCTGAGATGGCCTATCTCCTTTATGTCCTTCACGTGCGTCCCGCCGCAGGGTATGACCTCGAAGTCCCTTATCTGGGTGTACCGGGTCTCCCCCTCCCACCATATTCTCATCTCGCCGCCCTCGTCAACGAGCCCGTTGAAGGTCTCGATTATCTGCCCCTTCCACCCGTTCACGTTCTCCGGGTAGGTTATATCGTAGCGGCCTTTCTCGGAGCTCATGCCGCTTCCGTAGAGGCTCCACTCACCGGGCAGGACGACGTTGAGAACGTGCTCCATGAGGTGCATCGCGCTGTGGATTCTCATGAGCTTGTAGCGGTAGTCCCAGTCGAGCTTGAGCTCGACCTCGTCGCCTGGTTTGAACTTCTCGGGCTCCGCAACGACGTGCCACACGTTGCCGGCATCGTCCTTGTAGACGTCGAGAACCTCAACGCCGTTTATCCAGCCTTTGTCGTGGGGCTGGCCGCCGCCGGTTGGGTAGAATATCGTCCCATCGAGAAGGAGGGCACCCTCTTTAACCTCAAGGACCTTAGCTTTCGCTTCCTTCAGATAGGCATCCTCGTAGTAGAGCTTCCTCGTCACTTCCATCACCTCAGAAGGGTTGGTGTCCATCATTTAAATGAATATCGAAAAGGAGAAAAAAGGAAACCGGTCAGCGACGTCTTCTGAGAAGAAGGGGCACTACCGCAAGCGCGATAAGAGCCGCCGGGCCACAGATACCGCCCTTGGAGCCAGATGAGAGGGTGTACTCTATCTTAACCTGGGTCGGGACCTTGGCCATCATGGCGGAGTAGTCCTTCCGCAGCATGCCGTACCTGAGGTAGACGTTGCTGTGGATGACTATCTCACGGTCGCTCTTCTTTTCGATCCGCATGACCACGCGGCTGCCGTTCGCCTCGATGACTATATCCTTCGGAACCTGCGTGAACTTCCCGCCGTCCGGGAGGGTTATCCTGGTCGTTGTGGTCTGGTTGATGGACGCGTCGAGCCTGTTGAGGAAGGAGATGTTGCTGAGATCGAGGGAGGGGTTGTAGGTGTAGATGTAAACACCGTTGCTGTACTTGGTGTAGTTGGTGAGCTCCCAGTGGTAGAGGACCACCAGCGGGCCGGTGCTGTTGACGTTGAGTATCGTCACGTTGCCGTTCTTAACGGTCATCCCCTCGCTCTCGAACTTCTTGGCGTAGCTCTGCATCAGTCCCTGCTCGGCGGTCTTTACCCCCTGGTACATGAGCTGAAGTTTCAGGTAGGACACGTAGCTCTCGGGCTTCAGATAGCGCTCCTCACGATTGAGGACCGTAACGTCCTTCCCGATGCTTATGTTGTTGTCCACGTTCAGAACCCACGAGGTGTAGTTCTCAACCCCTTTCTGTCCCCGGTACTGGATTATGAAGCTCCGTGGGTTGCCGTATATCTTGTTGATGTCCTCTGGAGTTGCTCCCTTCTCGAAGTGCAGTCTCGAATGGATGTACACGGTGTTGCCCTCTGTCCTGACCTCTATCTTTATGTAACTGCCGTGGGACTCGCTCTCGTAGTTCTTCGGGAGCTTTGTCACGTTGACACCGGCGGGAAGCTGGACCACGAAATAGTTGTCAAAATCAAGCGTTTGGTTCATCTTGGTCACGTCTATGTTGGCCAGATCCGCTGCCCTCAGCAGGTCGAGGGAGATCTCCCATACGTTGTCGTACGTGTAGTACTTCGAGAAATGAGGTATCACACCCCGGAATATCTCGACAAGGGGCCCCGTGGTGTTGTAGCCTTTGATCTCAAGGCTGGCATTCTCCACGGTCAAACCCAGCTTGCTGAGGGTCTGTTCCTCCTGACCAATGAGGAGCTTCGTGGCGTTCTCCAGGCTCATGTTCAAGATGTTCTCCTTGGTCTTGTTGAGCAGGTCTCCCGGACCATAAAACGTCTTCACAAAAGTAACGTTGGCCGAACCATCCTCATGAACTGTGTAGTACTGCTCCTGTTTCTCCGAATACGGTTCCAGAGCCAGTGCGGGCCCCAGAATGAGACCGATCCCCAGAAGCAGCAGAACACCAAGCATCAATCTCTTCATCCAATCTACCTCCAAACAGCTACTTGTCTTAAAAAGATGGGGGGGTATTTAACCTTTCCTACAATGCATAGGTACGGTCAGAGGGGCCTGAGCGAGACGTCTCCATGGACGACCCTGCGAAGCTCACCGTTCACGTCCAGCAGCAACGAACCATCGTCCAGAACGTCCACGGCCCTTCCGACGAATGATGACTCATCTTGGGAGACCTCAACGATTCTCCCGAGGATAAAAGTCCGTTCCCGGACCTTTACCATCAAGAGATCGGGTCTCGCTCTGTAAAGGCGATACCAGGCGTTCAGATGGAAGACAAGCCGCTCGAGGACCTTATCCAGTGGAACCTTGGCACCGATCAGGTAAATCATCGAGGTCGCGGTTTCCCTGAGCTCCGCGGGCAGGGGATTGTTGACGTTGAGTCCAATGCCGAGGATCACGTACTGCCCGGCCTTTCCTTCCGTTAACACCCCCGCTATCTTCTTTCGATCCACCCAGACGTCGTTGGGCCATTTTATCCCCGACCGTATTCCAAATTCATCAAGTACGTCAACCACCGCAAGGGCACCCGTAAAGACGAGCCGGGGGTCAACTTTTTTCGGTTTCAGCACCACGCTCATCCAGAGCCCGCCCTCAGGCGAAGCCCATGAACGGCCCCTTCGGCCCCTTCCGGAGGTCTGCCTCCTGGCGACGACCACCGTCCCCTCGGGTACATCTGGGGCTATCCCCTTGGCGTACTCGTTGGTCGAATCAACTTCGTCAAGCCGAATTATCCTTGGCTTAAGTTTCTCCACAGGGTCCACCACGTGGGACTGGGACTTCCGGCTTAAAACTTTGTTCCAGAACCGCACCGGAATAAAAATAAAGGGGATGTCACTGCCATTTACTCCTGTCCAGCTCCCCCTCGGTCTTGGCCACTATCGTCGTTCCGGTCAGGTCGCCGGTTACGTTGACCATCGTTCTGCCCATGTCAAGGATGGCATCGATTCCAAGGATCATGGCGTAGGCAAGGGCCACGGGGCTTCCCGATGTCAGGTTGAGGCCGACGCTCTGGAGAACCATGGCGAGCATGATGGCCCCGGCGCCGGGAACTCCCGCTGTTCCAATTGATGCCAGAACCGCTGTTAGGACGACCACGAGCTGCTGGCTAGGCGCCAGGGGTTGACCGATGGCGTTGGCTACGAAGAGCACAGTAACTCCCTGGTAGAGGGCGGTTCCGTCCATGTTTATCGTTGCCCCCAGGGGCAGTGTAAAGGAGAATATGCCCCTATCGATGCCCATTTTCTCCTCGGCCACGTTCATCGTAACGGGCAGGGTACCGCTGGAGCTCCTGGTCACGAAAGCCGTCACCATGGCATCCTTGGCCTTTCTGATGAACTTGAGCGGGTCGATGCCGAACACCTTGAGGAGTACGAAGTAGACCAGCAGAATCTGGAGCGTCAGACCAACGTACACCGCGAGCACGACCTTCGCGAGGGGTCCGACCACTTTGGTCCCCTGCTCCGCCATGACGTAGGCGATGAGGGCGAAGACACCTATGGGCGCGTACTGCATAACCCCTCCAACTATGAGGTACATCGCCTCGGCGAGGCCATCGAAGACCTTGAGCAAAACGCTGGCGCTGGTCCTGACGCGCTCTTCCTTCCTGTTCATCAGGTACGTTATGGCTATACCGAGGACTATGGCAAAGAATATCACCGGCAGGACGGCCCCGTTCGCCAGCGAGCCGAATGGGTTGGTCGGTACTATGTCCAGCAGGGTTTTAACGAGGGAGGGTGACGAAGCCTGTATGGCCTTTCCCTGGCCGGTCCCAAGGCTTATACCTGTCCCAACCCTGAACAGGTTGCCCATGAGCAGACCGAAGAACACTGCGAAGGCAGAGGTCAGGAGGTAGTAGACCACTATCTTAACGCCAACCCTACCCAGCCGTGCTGGACTGATGCTGGCGGCACCCACCACAAGGGACGCGAGAACTATTGGCATAACCAGCATCTTCAGCAGGCGAACGAAGAGGTCACCGAACGGCTTTACGTAAGTCTTGACGGCCCCTGCATATCCGTAGTGCCCGAGGATAAGCCCCACGACCGCACCCAGAATCAGGCCCCATAGTATCTTCTGCAGAACCGGATAGTCGAGATACCTCCTAAGGAGTCCCATAGCCGACACCTCGAACGCTCAGGCAATGCACCCAACGGGCACATGCCGCTTATGTTTGGGCGTCAATGTATATAAGACTACTCAATGTCCCATGGTCGTATCGTCTGGAATGGACCCCGGGGGAACCCGCGGGTTGTCACGGGTACATAGACACCTTGGTGGCGAGGCAAAAACCTTAAATCTCTCAAAATATATATCACTCCGGGTGATTAATGTGGATGCATACCAGAGCGTAGGGATAAGGAGGAGGATGAAGAGGTTCTTCCGCAGGGACGGGAGGGCACTCATATTCGCGATGGACCATGGTTTTGAGCACGGTCCGACCGATTTTGAGCCAGTCTGGGAGCACGTCAACCCAAAGGTCATCATAAAGAAGGTCACAAGGGCCGGTGTGGACGGCGTCATGATGCTCCCCGGGATCGCCAGGGTGGCCGCCGATGAGGTCAGGGGCAGGAAGGGCCTTATGATAAAGCTGACCAGCAAGACCGCCCTTCGGCCCAGGGACGGCCAGCTCCTTCAGAGTCAGCTCGGCTACGTTGAGGACGCGATAAAGCTCGGCGCAGATGCGATAGCGGCGACGGTTTACTGGGGCAGTCCGGCTGAGGACGTCATGATGCGTCAGTTTGCGGAGGTGGCGAACTACGCCCACGACCTCGGCTTCCCGGTCGTCCAGTTCGCCTACCCGCGCGGGCCGTACATCAACGAGAAGTACGGGAAAAAGGAGGACTACCGCGTCGTCATGTACGGTGCAAGGGCGGCCGCCGAGACCGGTGCAGACATGATAAAGACATACTGGACCGGCTCAAAGGAGACCTTTGCCAAGGTCGTTGACGCCGCCGCTGGTGTCCCGGTCCTCCTGAGTGGAGGTGCCAAAACGGAGAACCCCCTTGACTTCCTCAGGGTGGTCAGCGGGGTGGTCGAGGCAGGTGGAGCTGGAGCCGTCGTTGGGAGGAACATCTTCCAGCGCGAGAACCCCGAACCGATGATAAAGGCCCTTTTAAGGGTAATACACCGCAACGAGGAGCCGGAAGACGCCGCTAAGGCGGAAGGCCTTCTCTGAACCTTTTTTACGTTTATCGTCGAAGTAGAGTTCAACCCCCGTCGGAACTTTTTTAAACACATGGACGTTTAGGAGGCTTATAAATTAGCGACGGCACGGAAGCAGGTGATATCCATGGTGGAGATAATAGACACGACGTTTAGGGACGCCCATCAGTCCCTCCTGGCCACGAGGCTTCAGACCCAGGATATGCTCCGTATAGCGGAGTCCATGGACAGAATAGGGTTCTACTCGATGGAGGTGTGGGGAGGGGCAACGTTTGACGTCTGCATCAGATACCTCCGGGAGGACCCCTGGGAGAGGCTGAGGCTCCTGAGGGAACGGATAAGAAAGACGAAACTCCAGATGCTCATCAGGGGACAGAACCTCGTTGGCTACCGCCACTACCCCGACGATGTTGCGGAGAAGTTCGTGGAACTGGCCCACAGGAACGGGATAGACATCTTCCGCGTCTTCGATGCCCTCAACGACGTCAGGAATATGGAGACCGTGATAAAGAAAGCCAAAGAGGTCGGTGCCGAGGTCCAGGGGGCCATAGCGTACACCACGGGGCCGGTCTTCACCCTGGAGTACTACCTTAAGAAGGTCGAGGAGCTCCTGGCCCTAGACGTTGACGTCATCACCGTAAAGGATATGGCAGGTTTGCTGACGCCCTGGAAGGCCTATGAACTCGTAAGCGAGATAAAGAAAACTTACGGGGTTCCAATAAACGTTCACACCCACGCAACCACCGGGATGGCGGTGGCCACTTACCTCAAGGCAATAGAGGGTGGAGCGGACTTTGTGGACACCGCGATAAGTCCCCTGGCGTTCGGAACCGCCCAGCCGGGAATACAGACGATATGGCACGCGATCCCCGAGACCCTTGGCCACCTAGACCGCGAACTGATCCACGAGGTATCGCGCTATCTCAAGAGACTCCTGGAGGAGAAGTACGGCGGACTGCTCCACAAAGAGACTCTCATGGTGAACCCATACGTCCTCAAGTACCAGGTTCCGGGAGGCATGTACTCGAACCTGCTGGTCCAGCTGAGGGAAATGAAGGCCATAGACAAGCTGGACGAGGTGCTGCAGGAGATACCGCACGTGAGGGAGGACCTGGGCTGGCCGCCACTCGTGACCCCAACCAGCCAGATAGTGGGCACACAGGCCGTTCTGAACGTCCTGTTCGGCAGGTATGAACGCACGACGCAGGAGGTAAAGAACTACGTGAAGGGCCTCTACGGACGGCCGCCGGCCCCCATAAACGAGGAGATTAGGAGGAGAATCATCGGGGAGGAGGAACCCACCACCGAAAAACCGGCCAACCTGCTTGGTCCCAGGGTCGAGGAGTGCAGGAAGAAGCTTGAGGAACTCGGCTACCTTGAGGGGGAGGAGGACGTTGTAACCTACTGCCTGTTCCCGGAGGTGGCGGTCGAGTTCTTCAGAACAAGGCGGGAGGGAAGGACAAGGCCGGAAATCCCGCAGAAGGCCCAGAAGTTCAAAATATACGTGAACGGTGTTGAGTTCGAGGTTGGGGTTGAGGGAGTCGACCTTAGTGCACTCAAATACCTGCCCCAGACCCGGGGAACTCCCATTTCCTCCAGCACCCCGGTAAGCACGGCGTCAACCCCCGCGTCGGTTTCTGTGGTGCCTGCTCCGGTTGCCCCGACGGCCCCGGCAGCGTCGGTTCCGACGGGTGAGGGTGTTGTTACCGCCCCAATGCCAGGCAAGATTCTAAGAATCCTCGTAAAGGAGGGCGACGAGGTTAAGACAGGCCAAGGATTACTCGTACTCGAAGCCATGAAAATGGAGAACGAAATCCCAGCACCAAAGAACGGAATAATCAAAAAAATCCTAATCAAAGAAGGCGACACCGTCAACACAAACGACCCACTAATAGAAATCGGGTGATGGGACATGACATCGTTCATCGACTTCTTCAACACCATGGGAGTGCTCCACCTGACGGTGGGGAACATCGTGATGATCATCGTGGGACTCACACTGGCGTATCTGGCGATCAGGTATAAGATGGAACCACTGCTGCTCCTGCCGATCGGCATCACTGCGGTCCTTGTAAACCTCCCCCTGAACGGCATCGCCAACTGTTCGACCGTTGGGGGGCTGTGCTCCCAGCCGGGGCTACTGGATATCGTGTACCACTATCTTATCAAGACCGAGATAGTCCCACTGCTCATATTCTTCGGTCTCGGGGCGATGACCGACTTCGGACCGATGATTGCGGATCCTAAGACGGCCCTTATGGGTGCCGCTGCCCAGATAGGCGTGTTCGTGGCAATGCTCACGGCACTGGCACTCGGCTTCAACCTCCACCAGGCGGCGAGCATAGGTATCATCGGCGGCGCCGACGGACCGACGACCATCTACCTCACCACGAAGCTTGCGCCGGAGATCCTGGCGGCAACGGCGGTGGCGGCCTACAGCTATATGAGTCTCGTGCCCCTCATACAGCCACCGATCATAAAGGCCCTGACGTCACCGGAGGAGAGAAGAATCCGCATGGAGCAGCTGAGGCCAGTATCAAAGAGGGAGAAGATACTCTTCCCGATAATCACCATGATCGTCATCGGCCTCCTCGTCCCCAGTGCGGCACCGCTGATAGGTATGCTGATGATCGGTAACCTGTTCAGGGAGAGCGGCGTCGTCGAGAGGCTCAGCAAAGCAGCTCAGGAGGAGCTTATGAACATCGTGACCATCTTCCTGGGTCTCGGCGTTGGTTCAACCATGCGCGCCGAGAGCTTTCTAACGGCTCAGACACTTGAGATACTGGGTCTTGGGATAGTGGCCTTCGCCAGCGCCACCGCGGGAGGAGTACTCTTCGGAAAGCTCATGATGAAGCTCTCCGGAGGGAAGATAAACCCAATGATAGGCGCGGCTGGGGTTTCAGCGGTCCCGATGTCGGCAAGGGTCGTCCAGAAAATGGCCAGCGAGGAGGACCCCGGGAACTTCATCCTCATGCACGCAATGGGACCGAACGTCGCCGGTGTTATCGGTACCGCCGTTGTTGCCGGTGTTTTCCTGGCCCTTCTGGGCTGACTTTAAGTTTTAACCTTTTTTCATGTTCTTGAGAAATGTTCGAGCATCCAAATGAAAACCTTAAATAGGGGAAAGGTGCTTTAACCTAAAAGCGGTGGTGAAAAATGCGAGTTAAAACTCTGATGACGGCAGATCCAGTTGTAATAGAACTTCCGGCTACGAGGGGCTACGCACTTGAACTCTTCAAGAGGTACAAGGTTAGGGCGTTCCCTGTTGTTCACAGGGACAAGGGGACCCTCGTTGGGGTTATAAGTATCAAAAACGTTCTCCTGCATCCTGATGAGGATCAACTCGCAATGCTCGTGAGGAGGGACGTTCCTGTCGTTCACCCGGATGATGACCTGAAAAAGGCCGTCCGAAAAATGCTCGAGATCGACTACCGCAGGGTTGTCGTGGTGGACTCCGAAGGAAAGGTCGTCGGCATACTCACCGTCGGGGACATAGTGCGCCGCTACCTCTCAAAAAACGAGAAACTAAAGGGGATCTCGGTCGAACCCTACTACCAGAAGAACGTCGGTGTGGTGTGGCAGGGGACCCCATTAAAAGCGGCCCTTAAGGCCTTGCTCCTGTGCAATGCCATGGCAATCCCCGTTATCGACGACGACGGAAGCCTCGTTGGGATGGTGGATGAGACAGACCTCCTGAAAGATGGGGAGGTAATAAGGGTCATGAAGAACAGCCCTCTGGCGGCACTGAGCGAGGAGGAGTGGATGCTGGAAAGCAACCCCACGCTGCTCTTTGAGAAGGCCGAACTCCAGCTCCCCAAAAAGCCGGTTGGGGACATAATGAACAGTGAGCTCATCGTTGCAACCCCCCACATGAGCGTCTACGATGTTGCTCAGAAGATGGTTCAGCACCGCATAGAACAGCTCCCCGTTATCAAAGGCGAGGGCGAGCTGATAGGAATAGTCAGGGACATGGACCTAATGAGGGTCCTTCTCGGAAAGTGACGCAACATCTTTTTAATTTCGATAGTATCTAGGTGTTTTTCATGGACGTTAAGGTCTCAATTTTCGGGTTTGGTAACGTTGGAAGGGCCACGGCCAGGGTTCTGCTCAAGAAGGCGGGATTTATCCAGCGGAGATACGGGCTGGAGTTTAAGGTGGTGAGCATAACCGACAGGAGTGGGACGCTCTGGATGCCGGAGGGGATAGACCTGAGGGAAGCGCTGACGGTCAAGGAATCCCTCGGGAGGATCTCAGCATGGACGAACGATTACGAACTCTACGATATGGGGCCGAAGGAAGCGGTCCGGGATGTGGGGGCGGATATCGTTGTTGACGTCACAAACGAGGTAAACGCCCACGAATGGCATCTCCTCGCACTCCGGGAGGGAAAAGCGGTTGTCACCAGCAACAAACCACCTTTGGCCTTTCACTACGGGAAACTAACCAAAGAGGCCGAGAGAAGGGGCCTGCCGTACCTCTTCGAGGCCACCGTCATGGCGGGGACTCCGATAATAACCCTCCTCCGGGATGGTCTGCTGGGGGACTCCGTCGAGAGGATCGAAGCGGTCCTCAACGCGACCACGACCTTCATCCTAAGCGAGATGGAGAGGGGGGCCACGTTTGAGGCTGCGCTCAAGAGGGCCCAAAAACTCGGAATAGCGGAGAGGGACCCTCGCGGCGACATACTCGGCATCGACGCGGGGTACAAGGCCACAATACTGCACTGCATCGCGTTTGAACCGATGACCTTCGATAATGCGGAGGTCAGCGGGATAGTTGAGGTTACGGAAGGGAAAATTAAGAGGGCAGGGAAGAGCGGAAAGACGGTAAGACTCGTCGCAACAGTGGAGAAGGGGACGGTAACCGTTGAACCCCGGGAAGTGCCGCTTGGGAGTCCACTTGCGGTTGAAAGCCACGAGAACGCGGCGGTGATAAAGACGGACCTCCTTGGAGAGCTGGTCATCAAAGGGGCTGGGGCAGGCCTGAAGGAGACGGCCAGCGGTGTGGTGAGCGACGTAGTGAAGGCTTCACTGAGTCTCAGCGGGTAATCCAAACTTTTTTAATCCACCCGTCGTTTACTTGGCCGGTGAAAGCATGGAGCACGTGATAGCGCTCCACCAGGTCTACGCGGAGCTGATATTCCGGGGACTGAAGACGGTTGAGGTCAGGAAAAAGAAGGCCTTCGATGAGGGTGACATCGTCTTCCTCTACATAGCGCGGGGAAACCCCTACGAGCTGAGAGACACGCTGAGGAGGCTCGGCCTCCACGAGGAGCAGACGTTAACGAGAAAGGGAACCATCGCGGGAGGATTTGAAGTCGGCGAGGTCATAAAGGCCGATCTCGAGACACTCTGGGAGATGGCAAAGGATACGAGCGGCCTAACCCTCGTCCACGGCGAGAACGGGAAGAAGTGGCTGAGCAATTACATCACCGACTACGGCTACGTCTTCACCATCGAGAGGCCCTTCCTATTCAGGGAGCCGATGAGCAGGGAGGAGATGAAGGAGCGCTACGGGATCCACGTAGAGGGGATAATTCACCTGTCGAGAAAAACAAGAAAGCCGTGGGTGAAGGCCCTGATAGAGGATTTGCTCGCGAGGGAAGCAGTTTATCTCTGATCCTCGTTCTCCTCGGGCTCCACCTTGACGTAGGGGCCGAGGCTGAGGCTATCAATTTCCTCCTGGGTGAGAAGCCTGCTCTTAACTTTCTCGCCGACGAGGTCACTG
>JAMONK010000119.1 GCA_027065835.1 Thermococcus sp.
AGGTTTATCGCGGTTCCCCCACGGATTATAAAACCCTCAACGATTCTAATCGATGCCCTGTCCATCAACGAACGCCGCAGTGGAACAAGCGCCTCCTCCAGAAGGGCCCGCTTCGTCTCCAGTGTTTGAAGGTCTGCCGAGAGCCCATCGAAGTTCCCTTCCCTCAGGTCATTCCGCACCCTCTCGTAAGCGGCCACCGTCTGGTTGTACGCCTCGGTGACGTTGCTCACGTTGAGCCCAAGGGAGCCCGCGAATTCGATCAGCCTCCCAACGGAATTCAAATAGTACCCCACCCTCATAAGTTCAGCCTGAGCGTTCTCCCGGGGAGGGATGCCCGTTCCCTTCAGTTGGCTCAGAACCGCTCTGTAATAGTGCATAGCCTTCAGAGCATCGGCAATGGCCGAAGAATATTCCTTGGAGCGGTACTCCTCAAGTGCCCTCCTGCGGTAGGTCTCCGCTAGGGTGTACTCGGAGGGCCGCTGAGAATGCGAGGAGTTTATTACCTCCCCGGTAAAGTTGGCAACAGCGTTCAGCTTTTCAACCAATGTCCCCGCCGTTTGGGCCTCCTGAAAGATCTCCCCGCTTTGTGACGAACCGGACGTACCATTCGCGGCCCCGCTCCACTGAAGCGTCCCCATGGCGAGAAGTAGAATGAGTAAAACCACAGCGAGCTCCCGCAACCTCATGCTATCACCACACGCTCATGTATCCTCCGAACGCTTCTTCGACCTCTCAATCTCTTTCACGAGGAGTGCCACGTTGCAGATGCCCTCAAGAACGCTCCTAAACTGGGGACTCTCCCCGAATTGAGCAAAGAGGCTTCCGAAGTCCCGGTGCCATGCATCGACCTGGTTCCTGCCCTTTGAGGTTATTATGTAGACCACCCATCCCCCCTCCTTGAGGGCATCGACTAGCCTCCAAGCGGAGGTCATATCCTCCAAATCACGGATTTCAACGTTGTACTCATCCTTTATCCTCGTGAAGAGATCCTCCATCACCACCACCAACACCCCTTCGGCATCGGTGGTTAAAAACATGTCCCGGCGGCGGTTAAACGAGCATCTTGAGCGCAACCAGGATGAGGAGCAGTGCGAACGCGAGCTTAAGCTTTGTTGGACTTACTGAATGGGCAGCTTTTGCCCCGATGTGTGCACCGATTATAAGACCCGGCGCGAGGAGGAGGGCGGTTTCAACTCTGACCTGCCCCAGGTGGTAGTGCGTCCACGTTGCGGCAAAGGCCGTAAAAAAGAGCGCTAAACTGGAGGTGCCGACGGCGTACCTCATGGGCAGCTCTATGAAGGTGTGGAAGAGAGGAACGTTCAAAACCCCCCCGCTGATTCCCAGAAGGCCAGATGTTAGGCCAGATATCACCCCCACGAGGGGAACACGGCGGTACCTGACACCGGTTGTCCCAGTCCGGGC
Organism: Thermococcus sp.; assembly: GCA_027065835.1. GTDB lineage: Archaea > Methanobacteriota_B > Thermococci > Thermococcales > Thermococcaceae > Thermococcus. The sequence goes on from JAMONK010000119.1 coordinate 1,423, forward strand.
AGAGCATTCCCTGCTCCGGACCATCGTGTAGGCAAGGTACATGAGGAGAAACGCAAAGATGCCGCGAAGGATCCCCTCCGGAAGCATCGCCGCCAAGTACGCACCCAGAACGGCAGAGGGTACTGAAAAGGACTCTTTTACTATGACCACCCTGAAGAGCACCGCACCTTTTTTTAGGTGGGTGTAGGCGGAGGAGAGAGAGCTTATCGTTATGCACGCAAGGCTGGTCCCGATGGCCTGGTGTACAGGGAGCCCCATGAGGGTCAGGGTGGGGACTATCAGAAAACCTCCCCCCACCCCCAGGAGACCGGCAACGCCCCCAATTGCGAGACCTAGGATGAAATCGACGAGGTACTGGATCATGGAAGAGCCTCCGCCTCCGCCTTTAAAAGGGCTTCTGTGAACGGGACCTCAAGGGATGGGCAAACCGAGCCCCTTGAGGATCATCCTCAGGGCCAGAACGGCCATAACAACCGCGAAGGCCTTCTTAAGGCTGCTCGCCCTCGTCCTCTTTGCCACCCTTGCCCCCAGCTGGGCGCCTATGATGAGGCCTGGAACGAGGAGGATCAGCCACTGGGTCTCCACGTTGCCCATCATGTAGTGTTTGAGAGCTCCGGCGGTTGCGGTGAAGACTATCGCAAAGCTCGATGTTGCCACGGCGTAATGAATTGGCAGGCCGAGGTACGTCAGGAATGGCACGTTGATTATCCCGCCGCCGACGCCGAGGAGACCGCTCGTAATCCCTGCGAAAAAGCCGCCGAGGGGGACCAGTTTGTAGTTGACTTTCACGTCCTCAAGCTTGACCTCGCTCGGTTCGGCCGTCTTCTTCCTGTATATCCTGACAGCCACTACCACGAGAGCGAGACCGAAGATGACCTTCAGCTGGGCGGCGCTTATAAAGGAAGTCATCCACGCGCCGATGTAGGCACCAACTACGGCCGT
>JAMONK010000120.1 GCA_027065835.1 Thermococcus sp.
GCTGAGAGGTTTTTAAGGATCAGAGATGACACGACGCCAGGGAATTAAAGTGGGTGATATCATGCTCTACGCGGAGATCCTCGGAAACCTCCCCAAAATGGCGAGGGACGAAGTGATGGCCATGCTGGAACTGGCCGGCGGAAGGATAGCCGGGCAGGATTATCTGTTCCTGAAGCTCGACGCCGACGGGAAGGCCTTCCCTTACCTCGATAGGCTTGGCCTCTCCCACGAATACGGGGAGCTCATCCTGGAGGCCGACTCCGTGGAGGAACTCCTCCGGAAGGCTGGGGAAGTGGAATGGCCGGTTAAGGGCACGTTTAAGGTCGATACCGAGACGATGTTCAACTGCAGACACGACGTTCGAGACCTTCCCCGGAAGCTTGGTGCCGTGATAGGTGCCCAAGGATTTAGAGTGAACCTCTCAAAGCCGGATACCCTGATCAGGGTCTATTGCGGGGAGGGGTTATACGCAGGTGTGAGGCTGAGGTCGTTTAATCCGAAGGAGTTTGAGGGCAGGAAAGCCCATTACCGACCCTTTTTCAGACCGATTTCCCTTCACCCCAGGATCTCAAGGGCGCTGGTGAACCTCACGAAAGCCCGGACGGAGGTACTCGACCCCTTCATGGGGGCCGGGGGGATCCTTATGGAGGCCGGTCTCCTCGGGCTGAAGGTCTACGGGGTGGACATAAGGCCGGAGATGGTTGAAGGAGCGGAGATGAACCTGCGGCACTACGGGATAAGGAACTATCATCTCAGACTTGGAGACGCCACAAAGCTGGAGGAGCTGTTTCCAGGGAAGAGGTTCGAGGCGATCGCAACCGATCCACCCTACGGAACCTCGGCGACGCTCGCCGGCAGGGAGAGGGACGACCTCTACAGAAAGGCCCTGGAGAGCATGTACAGCGTTCTCAGGGAGGGGGGTAGACTGGCGATGGCGTTCCCGGCGAACTTCGACGGGGAAGCGGAGGCCGGGAGGATAGGTTTCAGACTCGTTGGAAAGTATTACCAGAGGGTGCATAAAAGCCTGGATAGGTATTTCTATGTGTTCAAGAGATGATATAACCGAAAAGACCCCTTCAAACCGTTTATACCCCGGTTCGGGGTAATAAAAACCTTTTTATTTCCCTGTTCTGAATGATAATATGGGAGGGATACCATGACCGCGGATCAAACCATTCCCTTGACGGTTTTTCTCAGAGGGCTTGATAAAGGGGAGGACGTCATAATCGAATACTGCTCCGAGAAGCCCGCTCACCTGCTCTTCTACTCAATAATAACTGGACTTAGGGAGATAGGGCGAAGTTTCATCATCGTCGATGAACTCGACCAGCTCCACATTTTCAAGACACACCTCGGGCTCTCCGGGCTGGACACAGACATCATAGATGAAACAAAGGTGGTGAAGTTCGGAGGGGTCCTGAACACCGGAAACGTAGTTGGAAGGGTAGAACTCACCGAGGAACCTCCCGTACGGAAGAGGAGATACGAGGAGATGCTTCAAAAGCTCGGGGAGGAACGGAGGTTCAGAGTGGTTCTGGGATTCGACAAAGTCATAAGAAGCCATGAGAACGATCCGCGGGAGCTGGAGAGGATATTCGGCTACCTTATTAGGCCCCATCTCGGGGACGAAGAGCGAACGACAATGTACATGATCAACACGGACCTCATGGGGGAGCGAACCCTAAAAGAACTCAGAGAGCACGCTAGCAGGGTACTGGGGATGGAATGCTCCAAAAATGACCTTGTCTTGACGGTTATAAAATCCCCCCGCCTTGAGGAATACGGAACCAGAGTCTCCGTGGGGAACCCGGTTAAAAAGTGACGTGGGGAACCCCCAACCAATGTTTTTTGTATTCCGCTCCCTTCAGGGTTCCGCCGTCAAATGTCAAAGAGTGGGGCTCAGCCCCCGGACCCTTTAAGGGCCTCTTTTAGAAGTTCAACAGCTTCCTTCTCGGCAAGGTATGCTTTCCTGGCCTTGTACCAGAGCACTGGCTGGGATACGTAACTCCACATCTCCCAGCGTATCTCCTTGAGGGAGCTTCCCCTCCAGGCTTCGATTATCAGCCTTACTCCTGTGGCGTTGAGCTCATCCACGTGGGCGAGCACTTTCTCGTCAACACCTTCCTGGACTGCAGCCGGATAGAGCTTTGAGAGCTCCTCATAGTTCATGAAGAACCACCTCGTCCACAGGTTCCACATGTCGAAGAGCACGCCGTAGCGTTTCGGTGGCTTACACGGAGCTGGTTCAACGGACACCTCAACGCTCGCGTTGTTGTTGCTCTCGTTAAACTCCTCTATAGAGTTGGCAGGATCGACGATGGCTGTGATGTTGTAGACACCGGCGTACTCCGG
>JAMONK010000121.1 GCA_027065835.1 Thermococcus sp.
GCGTCGGATGAACCTGTTTTTATTTAACTTTTTTACCTGCCAAAAGTTACAGAAGCAGAGGGAATTAAAAATCCAGAATCCGCTTGGCCGCGCGGGGCACCCTCTCAGCCACTTCAATTGCCGTGAAGTTCTCACCGAGCTCCTCCTTCACCATATCCCCGGCGAGGCCGTTGAGGAAGGCACCAGCGGAAGCGGCCCTTAGCGGTTCGTTACCGAGCGCGAGCAGGGCGCCAACGAGACCGGCCAAGACATCGCCGGTCCCACCTGTGGTCATGCCCAGGTTCCCCGTTCTGTTGTACTTCCAGGTCTTTCCATCGCTTATGACGTCGTAGGGACCTTTTAGCAGGATTACCCCCCCGACTCCGCGGGCCTTCTCCGTCACGAGCTCTGCCCTCTCCATGAGCGAACCCTCGAGCTTCACGCCAAAGAGAACCCCGAACTCGCCCGCGTGCGGAGTTAAGACGAAGGTCTTCCCATCGAGAACGCTCAAATCTTCTGCCACCGCCTTTAAGCCGTCAGCGTCTATGACCATCGGCTTCTCACAGCGCTTGATGAAGTCCCTCACAAACTCCCCCGTTTCCTCTGCGAGGCCGATTCCAGGCCCGATGACAACGGCGTCGGCCTTTTCAGCGAGCTCAAGCAGGCCGTCGAGGTGCTCCGGTGTGAGGTTCCTGTCCCCAACTGGTCTCAGGATTAGGTCCGGGTCGGTTATCTTCCCTGCGGAATACTCAGGCATCCCGAGGTAGACGAGGTCAACGAGACATCCCGCGGCCTTGGCGGCGAGGTAGGGAGCGCCGTAGTAGTCCCCACTGCCGCCGATGATGAGCAGCCTGCCGTTCTGGCCCTTATGCTCGCCCTTTTTTCTCAAAGCGAACTTCGCATCGCCGGGACCAACGAGGTGATAGAGCTCCTTCGGATAGCCGATTTTGACGACTACCCTCTCGAAGCCCCCGTACTCCTCCTTGTCCCACTGGAAGGTCACAGCAAAATCGGCCTTGACGCGGACGTTGCTTGGGTAGCCGCTCGGCAGGTCGATGCTGACTATCTTCGCCCTCCCGGCGTATTCGTTTATATTCTCTATCGCGGAGCGTATCGGCTCCCTCGGCTCGCCCCTCGTGCCTGCTCCAAGGAGGGCATCTACGATGACGTCGTAACCGCTCAGGTCGAGCCCCTTTATGTAGGCGGAATCCTTCAGAACCTTGATTTTCACGAAGTCGAGACCCTTCAGGATACCCCAGTTGTGTTTTGCCTCCTCGCTCCTTATCTTCGCCTCGTCGCCAACCAGAAAAACCGTGACGTCGTTCTCGAAGCTCAAATGCCTCGCAACGACGAAGCCGTCCCCGCCGTTGTTCCCGGTTCCCGAAAAGACCGCAATCCTAAGGCCCTTTCCAAAGCGCTCCTCAACCGTTCTCGCAACCCCGGCACCGGCGTTCTCCATGAGCTGGTAAGGGGTTATGCCGAGCCACTTCGCGTTGATGTCCCAGATGTAAACGTCCTCGATTCTCATGGTATCACCATTTGGTATTGGGATTAAAACGTTAAATCGTTTTCAGTCCCCCATCCCAATCGACAACAAGGCCAGTAAAAACAGGGAGCCATACCGCAAGGGCCCACGGCAGAATATCAGCATCGCAGGAGAAGGGACTCCACAAAAGCCTCAAAAAGAGGGGAAGTTTCAATACTCCCTCAGATCTACGTATTCTCTGTTTTTTTAGACTCCGGGGACTGTGAGCTGAGGTACAGTAATACCGTTATGAGAACAGAACCAAGAACAAAGATCGTAACGGCAGTGTCGAGGCCATACAACGGATTCATAAAGTACAGATGACCTGGGTAATTGCCACAGCTCACAGAAAGACACAGAAGCTTCCTGATGGCATAGTACAATAGTAAAAAACCCACCAGGTAGAGGAACACGAGCCCCATGACAACCTTTTTAATTATTTCTTCACATGGTGTGGCCATGATTACCACAATAGTAAAAATACACTGGAGGTTATAACGTTTTCGCAACCCGGTAAAGGGCCTCCCACGCGGTTTTGTACGATTCACCCGGGTACAGCACTAAGTAAGCCCTCTCCACGCTCTTTGCCTCCTCTGAGAACTCTTCGACCGTCTCCTTGAAAGTCCTCACGACCTCTTCAAGCGGGCAACCGTAGATTCCGGCGCTTATGGCAGGAAACGCTATCGTTTTGATGCCGAGCTCGTCGGCCTTTCTCAGAGCGCCGAGAATTGCTTTTCTGAGTTTCTCCCTCTTATCCTCGTCCCAGACGCCACCGCAGTATGGCCCGACCGTGTGGATGACGTACTTGATTCCGTGTTCCTCAAGCCTCATAGCCGGAG
>JAMONK010000122.1 GCA_027065835.1 Thermococcus sp.
GCGACATGGGATTTGATGTCGTTCACCTCAACCTGCACAAGACCTTCTCGACGCCCCATGGAGGAGGTGGACCCGGAAGCGGGCCCGTTGGAGTCAAGGACTTCCTCAAGGACTACCTGCCGGTTCCGCTGGTGGGCTACGACGAGGAGAGTGACCGCTACTACCTCGACTACAACGTTCCCAAGAGCATAGGCAAGGTGAAGGAACTCTACGGCAACTTCGCGGTCATGGTGAGGGCGCTGGTTTACCTCAAGGTCATGGGCAGGGACGGGCTCAGGGAGGCCAGTGAAGTGGCCGTCCTAAACGCCAACTATCTGACCCGGAAGCTGCTGGGGACCAAAGGCTACGAGTTGCCGGGCAAGCAGCTGAGGAAGCACGAGACCGTCTTCTCGGCCGAGCCCATGAAGAAGGATACCGGAGTTAAAGCCCTGGACGTGGCCAAGAGGCTCCTCGACTTCGGAATGCACGCACCGACCATCTACTTCCCGCTGATAGTCCACGAGGCCCTAATGATAGAGCCAACGGAGACCGTGAGCAGGGAGGAACTCGACGCGTACGTCGAGGCCCTCAAGAGGATAAGCGAGGAGGCCTACAGCAACCCAGAGGTAGTCAAGGGTGCACCGCACAACGCGGCGATCAAGCGGGTGGATGATGTTCTAGCTGTGAAGAAACCGGTAATAACCTGGCGTATGTACAGAGAACTGCAGGAGAAGGAGGAGGTCGATTATTGACTTCCTCCACCTCATAATTTCTCGCCGTGACCCGACGAAAACTTTATAATCTACCCCACGGCTTTTAGACCGTGCCCCGGTAGCCTAGCCTGGCGGGGCGGCGGACTTGTAATCCGCCGGTCGCGGGTTCAAATCCCGCCCGGGGCTCCATTTCAGTCGCAGGGTCCAGTCCAACAAGCGGGAAGTTGGACTTCCCATGCGTTCCCATCATCACCGTAAGATTTATAAACGCGCCCAGTATTCCCTACATTGGGTCGTGCCGCCGTAGCTTAGTTGGTAGAGCGCCGGACTGTTAATCCGGCGGTCCCCGGTTCGAGTCCGGGCGGCGGCGCCATCAATGGGCCCGTAGCTCAGCCTGGTCAGAGCGCGCGGCTCATAACCGCGTGGTCGGGGGTTCGAAGCCCCCCGGGCCCACCATTGCAAACTTTTCTGACGAAAAGTTCGACCAAAAGATTGTGATTCTCCTATGTGTGCCCGAGCAGTGCACGACTAATTTCTGCCCCTTTGGGTAAGAAAGCCAGTTTGAACTTCGAACTATCACTGAGTGCTTATAATCCTTTCCCGAGACGTCTGAACAGATGAGTACATTAGCGTAACTTTTCGGCATTGAAACCGGTTCTTAAACTTTACGCAACCGATATAAACCCCTGTGGGCCAGATACTACTCGAAAAGCTTATATACCCAAACTTGCAGGTGGGAGGTAGTGGTAATCGTTCTTGAAAAATGTTAAGGGGGCAATTCTCGGTGGCGACGAAAAAAGAGTTTAACATATTTGATCATGAGCTAGTTCCCGAGCACAGGGTTCTCAGCGAGGAGGAGAAAGATGAGCTCCTCAGGAGTTATCGTATCAGAATCTCCCAGCTCCCACAGATCAAAGCCTCGGACCCTGCGGTTGTTGCTCTTGGCGCAAAGCCCGGTGACGTTATAGAGATAAAGAGAAAGAGCCCAACGGCAGGCAGCTATTACTACTACAGGCTTGTCGTGGAGGATTGATTCTGGGGTGAGATTATGAGAGGACCGACCGTTGTGGATGTTAATCCAGATGATCTCTGGGTTGTTATGGAGGCGTACTGGAAGGAGAAGGGATTCGTACGGCAGCACCTTGACTCTTACAACGCTTTTATTGATCATGGCCTGCAGGAGGTCATAAATGAATTCGGCGGTGTCAAGCCGGATATCCCGGACTTCGAGGTCAGATTCGGAAAGATACGCATGGGGGAGCCCGAATTCCAGGAGGCACAGGGACAGAGAAAGCCACTGTACCCCATGGACGCCCGCATGAGGAACCTCACCTATTCGGCTCCCGTGTACCTGGAGCTTATACCCGTTGTAAACGGCGTTGAGCAGGAGAAAGTGGAGTCGCGCATTGGAGAGCTTCCCATAATGCTGAAATCAAAGGCATGCAGGCTCTACGGCCTCAGCGACGAGGAACTGGTGAAGATGGGGGAGGACCCGAAGGATCCCGGGGGGTACTTCATCATAAACGGTTCTGAAAGGGTTATCGTGTCCATTGAAGATCTGGCCCCCAACAAGACCCTCGTGGAGAGGGATGAGAGACAGAACAAAGTCGTTGCCAAGGTATTCTCATACCGGCACGGCTATCGTGCTCTCATAACCGTCGAAAGGAAAAAGGACGGTATCCTGTACGTCAACATCCCCAACGTTCCAAAGGCGGTTAAGTTCATCTACGTCATGCGTGCGCTGGGTCTTGAGAGCGATAAGGAGATAGTTGAGGCCGTTAGTGATGACCCAAGGATACAGCAGGTTCTGTTCGAGAACCTTGAGGATGCCGGCGATATAAACAACAAGGAGGAGGCACTCGATTATATAGGTAAGCTCTCCCTCCCAGGCCAGCCAAAGGAGTACAGGCTCAGAAGGGCCGAACACATAGTGGACAACAACCTCCTGCCGCACATGGGGGTTGAAGAAACGGACAGGAAGGCAAAAGCGTACTACCTCGGCATGATGGCCCTGAAGGTTCTGGAACTGTCCCTCGGCCTCCGTGGCGAGGACGACAAGGATCACTACGCCAATAAGAGGCTTAAACTGGCAGGGGATCTCTTAAAAGACCTCTTCCGTGTCGCCTTCGGTCAGCTTGTGAAGGACATGCAGTACCAGATGACCAAGACGTACCAGAGGAAGGGTGAGCGCTACACCTTCGAGAACGTCCAGCGCTTCGTGAGAAACTCAATAAGACCGGACGTCCTCAGCGAGAGGATCGAGCACGCCCTAGCAACCGGTGCGTGGCCCGGCGGAAGGACCGGTGTGAGCCAGTTGCTCGACAGAACCAACTACATGTCAACCCTCTCCCACCTCAGGCGTGTGACGTCCCCCCTCAGCAGGGAGCAGCCTCACTTCGAGGCCCGTGATCTTCATGGAACCCACTGGGGAAGGATCTGCCCGACCGAGACGCCTGAAGGTCCGAACTGTGGTCTGGTTAAGAACCTGGCGCTGATGTCCCAGATAACCACCGGAATCCCCGAGGAGGAAGCCAGGAAGTACCTGGGGGTACTGGGGGTTATTCCGATCGAGGAAAGGAGGCCAAACCCCGAACTCTGGCGTGTGTACCTGAACGGTGTGTTAATCGGAACCGTGGAGGACGGCAGGAGTCTCGTAAAGAGGGTACGCGAGGACAGACGCAGCGGCAGGATCAGCGACGCCGTCAACGTTGCGGCGTACGAGGATGAGGAAGTCAAGGAAATCTACGTCAACAGTGACGATGGTAGGGTAAGAAGGCCCTTGATCATTGTCGAAAACGGGGAACCGAGGCTCACCCGTGAGCACGTTGAGGGGATAAAAGACGGAACCCTAACGTGGAGCGACCTCGTTAAGATGGGTGTCATTGAATACCTCGACGCCGAAGAGGAGGAGAACGCCCTTGTAGCAACCTGGCCCTGGGAGGTCACGGAGGAACACACCCACCTGGAGCTCATGCCGGCCGCGATACTCGGTATTCCGGCTTCACTCGTTCCCTACCCGGAGCACAACGCCGCACCGCGTAACACCTACGGTGCAGGTATGGCCAAGCAGAGCCTCGGTCTCGGCTGGTCGAACTTCCGCCTGCGCGTTGATACCCGCGGCCACCTCATGCACTACCCGCAGGTTCCGCTCGTCAACTCAAGGATAATGAAGGCGGTTGGCTTCGAGGAAAGGCCGGCCGGTCAGAACTTCGTCGTTGCCGTCCTGAGCTACGGCGGGTACAACATGGAAGATGCCATCATCATGAACAAGGCATCCATAGAGCGCGGACTCGGCAGAACAACATTCTTCAGAACTTACGAGGCGGAAGAAAAGCGCTACCTCGGCGGCCAGACCGACCGCTTTGAGGTCCCGGACCCGACCATCCAGGGCTACCTAGGTGAGAAATACTACAGGCACCTGGATGAAGACGGTATAATCTTTCCGGAGTCAAAGGTCACCGGTAAGGACGTCCTAGTCGGAAGAACCTCCCCCCCAAGGTTCCTTGAGGAGCAGAGTGGTCTTGGCGGGATAATACTGCAGGAGAGGAGGGAAACCAGTATAGCCGTAAGACCAAGCGAGCACGGGATCGTTGATAAGGTCATCATAACCGAGACCGGCGACGGAACAAAGCTCGTCAAGGTGACCACCAGAGATCTGCGCATTCCGGAATTCGGTGACAAATTCGCCTCAAGGCACGGGCAGAAGGGAGTTATAGGCCTCATAGTCCCGCAGGAGGACATGCCGTGGACCGAGAATGGCATCGTTCCCGACCTTATCGTCAACCCGCACGGTATCCCAAGCCGTATGACCGTCGGACAGCTCATAGAGGCCATCGGTGGGAAGGTTGCCTCACTCAAGGGCAGACGCGTTGACGGTACCGCCTTCATCGGCGAGCCGGAGGAGAGGCTCAGAAAGGAGCTTGAGGAGCTGGGATTCAAGCACAGTGGAAGAGAGGTCATGTACGACGGCATAACCGGAAGGAGACTTGAGGCTGATGTGTTCGTCGGTGTCATCTACTACCAGAGGCTCCACCACATGGTCGCCGACAAGATGCACGCAAGGAGCAGGGGTCCGGTGCAGGTTCTCACCAAGCAGCCGACGGAGGGAAGGGCCAGGGAAGGTGGTCTCAGGTTCGGTGAGATGGAGCGCGACGTTCTCATCGGCCACGGGGCGGCGATGCTGCTCATAGAGAGACTGCTCGAGGAGAGCGATAAGTCAGAGGTGTGGGTCTGCGAGAACTGCGGCCACCTGGCGATAGAGGACAAACGCAGGGGTAAAGTCTACTGTCCGGTGTGCGGGGAAGAGGAGAGAATAAGCAGGGTGGAAATGAGCTACGCCTTCAAACTACTGCTGGACGAGCTGAAGGCTATGGTGATAAGACCTTCCCTCAAGCTGAAGGACAGGGTGTGATAGCCATGGGATCCATGAAAAAGGTTATCGGAAGTATTGAGTTTGGAATCCTCTCACCGCAGGAAATCAGAAAGATGAGCGCGGCCGAGATAACCGTTCCCGATACCTACGACGATGACGGTTACCCGATCGAAGGAGGTCTCATGGACAAACGCCTCGGTGTCATCGATCC